>NZ_JAADJV010000006.1 GCF_011684115.1 Rahnella aceris
AACTCAGAAGTGAAACGCCGTAGCGCCGATGGTAGTGTGGGGTCTCCCCATGCGAGAGTAGGGAACTGCCAGGCATCAAATAAGTGGAAAGCCCCGTACGAAAGTACGGGGCTTTTTGCTATGCGGAATTTAACTAAAAGTTACCTTTAACCACGCGCTGCATCACAAAAAACAACGCAAACGCAGGTAACTCGTCAACTTTCCTCTCTTCCTTATCCATTCGTTGCTTAACTCAATATTTCCTATCGATAAAAAATAGCCTTAACCACGCTTATAGCAGGAACTATTGGGAGAAAATAATATGAAGGATACTCTGGGATCTCAATCTGAGAATCATGATCAGCAAGATAAGAAGAAACGTATTTTTGCGATTGTGGGGGCATCTTCGGGAAATCTGGTCGAATGGTTTGACTTCTACGTCTATTCCTTTTGTTCGCTCTATTTTGCTTCTTCATTTTTCCCCAGCGGAAACAGTACAACCCAGTTATTACAAACTGCAGGCGTTTTTGCCGCAGGATTCTTTATGCGCCCTATTGGAGGATGGTTATTTGGTTATATCGCCGATAAACATGGGCGCAAAAACTCAATGATGATCTCGGTCTGCATGATGTGCTGCGGTTCGCTGGTGATCGCCTGTTTGCCAACCTACGCGACGATAGGCAGCTGGGCACCGGTATTATTACTGGTCGCCCGTCTATTCCAGGGGCTTTCTGTTGGTGGGGAATACGGAACAAGCGCAACTTATATGAGTGAAGTTGCGATTAAAGGACGTCGCGGTTTTTATGCTTCATTTCAGTATGTGACCTTGATCGGTGGGCAACTATTAGCACTTCTGGTTCTGGTTATACTGCAGCAGATATTCTCCAATGATGAGCTTAAATCCTGGGCGTGGCGGATCCCCTTTGCCTTAGGCGCTGTGCTTGCTGTCGTGGCGTTGTTCCTGCGGCGTTCACTGAACGAAACATCAGATAAACAAACTCGTGAGCATAAAGATGCTGGTACCCTCTCGGGTTTATGGAAGCATAAAAAGGCATTTATGATGGTATTAGGGTTCACGGCGGCAGGATCCCTGACCTTCTATACCTTCACCACTTATATGCAAAAATATCTGGTGAACACTGCCGGGATGGATACCAAAACAGCGAGTGCCTTAATGACCGTCGCCCTGTTTGTCTTTATGTGTTTGCAGCCTATTATTGGCGGGCTCTCGGATAAAATAGGTCGACGCAGTTCTATGTTGATATTCAGCGGCCTGGCGACTGTTTTCACCATCCCGATTTTGTATATTCTGCAAACCGTTACCAGTCCTTATATCGCCTTCGGACTTATTGTTTTGGCACTGCTGATTGTCAGTTTTTACACATCAATCAGCGGATTATTAAAGGCGGAAATGTTCCCGCCGGAAGTGAGGGCATTGGGTGTCGGATTATCTTATGCGGTTGCAAATGCTGTGTTTGGTGGTTCGGCAGAATATGTCGCCCTGACCTTTAAATCCTGGAATATAGAGGAAGTATTTTTCTGGTATGTCTGCGTAATGTGTTTGATCGCTTTGGTCGTATCGATGAAATTGCACCGCAAAGGAAAGGAAATACAGCTGTAATTCTTACGGAGAGAGTGCAGGGATGCACTTTTAATAATGGATAAGATGGTAAGCGCTGTAGCCAGCAGCTGCGCCTGCTATAAGCATAATGACAGGAAGCCTGAGAGCCAGGAGAATTTTTGCATCACAAAGTGGAATTCCAAATACAAAAAAGCCCGATCACGATGATCAGGCTTTCAGTATAGCCAATTACAGAATCCGGCTGATTAATCTGTCGATACGTATCCGGCGCAGACGGCGGATAAGCTTACGGACTTTCACCGGGTAATTAGGAATACTTTCCAGCTCCATATAATGCGAGACAACCTGCGTGTGCTGGCGTATTTCTTCCAGTTCTTTGTGTCGCGCGATCGCCAGCTCTTTATGCGGATCATGGATCAAAATGGCATTCTCCAAATCCAGACGCCAGGCGCGAGGATTCAGGTTATTACCGGTAATAAGTTGCCAGCGGTCATCCACCCACATTCCCTTCAGGTGATAGCTGTTATCACCGTCTTTCCACAGGCGGACAATCAACTGTCCGCTGTCCACGAAGCGTTGTAAACGGCTCAGGAAACGACGCAGATTAATTTCATACAAATACGGTAAGGCACCGATGATTTTGAATGGCTGATCCTGCGGAATATAAAAATCGTTTGCGGTTTTGTCACCCACGATAATTTCAACCTGCTTACCACGACGCAGCAGATGAATAATATTACGTGCCAGCATGGCAGGCATATTGAAATAAGGCGTACACAGCGTCAGCTTATGTTCCGTACTGGCCATGAGATGATGGATAGTTCGGTTAAGCTCATTTTGTTTGCCCAGACCGACGATAGGGGTCACTGCCAGCTCATCATTCCCTGCGCTGTCTTTGAAATGATAACCGCTGCTGCGCAGATTCTGACGGAACTGACGCGTTTCGTTTTTAATCTCAATGCTTTTCGGGCGATCTTCACGATCAAGACGCTGTACCGCTGCGGCTGTCAGGATCGACTTCTTCATAAAGTCGATCATGGCATCTGCCAGCGGGGCGTTGGACAGTAACTGATAGCGATCGTAGCGGTATTTTTCATGACGATGCAGATAAACATCATTGAGGCTCGCGCCGCTGTAGATCACCTGATCGTCAATAACAAAGCCTTTGAGATGCAAAACACCTAACGCTTCACGGGTATTGACCGGAACGCCATACACCGGCACGGAAAGCTCAGGATGCTCTTTTGCCATGCGACAATACCAGTCAGCATTGGTGTTTGACGCTGCCGCGCCAATGCGACCACGCTGCGCGCGGTGCCAGTCAACCAGCACACAAATCTCCAGTTCAGGACGTTGCTGCTTGGCGGCATATAGCGCCGACAATACATCACGACCGCCATCATCGTTCTCTAAATAGAGCGCGACCAGATAAATCCGTTGGGTGGCGTTGGCAATGGCTTCGAGCAGCGTCTTACGGAAATCTGCAGGGCAGTAGAGTGTTTTTACAGCATCAACCGTTTGGGGGAGTTTGGGCAGCTGAGCAAGGTGTTGTTGATGTTTATTACGTTTAAATTTTGACAACATCACAGTGCGCTTCTTCTCTCTTCATGTAATGGCTTTAGCGGCACAAGCAGACAGTGGTAACCGCACAATCGGTCGATAATACCATTAGTCCTGCCCCATGTGCGCATCTTTTGCCTGTTCATGGCGCAGGCTCGCAGCTTTCTGCTGCGAAATCCGGGTCTTTTCCAGTGCCAGTGAGAGGTTCACAATGCCGTCCTGGATCTGAATATCGACGTCGAATTCGAGTTTTCTGGCCAGCGTGATCATGCCACGGTTATTGGGCATCGTAATGCCGGTCAGACGTTGCAGGCCGTGCTCTGCCGCGTAATGGATCATCTTATCAAGCAGCCGCCTTCCGAGCCCCAGACCTTTCAGATCCGACCGCACCAGTACCGAGAATTCAGCATCAATATTATCCGGATCCGAGACCGCCCGGGTGACGCCAATAATTTCACTTTCATCATTCACAGTACGAATGGCGACGAACGCCATTTCACGGTCGTAGTCGATCTGTGTCATGTTCGCTAAATCTTCATGGGTGAACTCATTGATCTCACTGAAGTAGCGGTAATACAGGTCTTCCTTAGTGACTTTCAGGATAAATGCTTTAAGCAGCGGCTCATCTTCCGGAAGGATTGGCCGGAACAATGCCGGTGATCCGTCTTTCAGTATAACGCGCTCTTCCAACTCGCGCGGATAAGGGCGAATCGCCAGTCGTGACGGTGCCTCTGCTCCCTGTGCACAAAGCTGCATGGACACATCCAGCAGGCTGAGCTCACTGCCGGAAATCAGCAGAGGATGGATATCCAGCCGTTCGATCTCCGGGCAGTCGATAATCAGGTTCGACACATTCACCAGCAACTGACTCAGCGCCGGTATATCAAGAGGATGCAGGGCATGGCGGCCACGAATTTTTCCACTCTTCAGCGCCTGAACTATCTGATAACGTGCAAGCGTCATGTTCAGCGGCGGCAGGGAAATCGCCGCCTGTCTTTCAGGTCGCCAGTCGGTACCGCCTTCGGCCAGCATGATCAGCGGGCCGAATACCGGATCCTGTTCGACCACCACGCGCAATTCTTGTGAGCCTGGCCGGTTGGCCATGGTTTGCACCAGCAGCCCCAGAATTCTCGCCTGCGGAAACGCCTGTCTGGCACGGTCAAAAATGGCATTCGCCGCCTGCGCGACCTCGCTGGCGGTACGCAGATATAACATCACGCCCTGTACTTCAGAATTATGCGGGATGTCAGGGGAGCGTAATTTCAGCGCCACCGGATAACCCACCTGGCTGGCGATATTCACCGCTTCTGCGCTGTCGCTGGCAATCCACGTCGGCAGCACATTCATGCCGTACGCCTGCAAAATCGGGCGTACCTCATGTGTATCCAGCTGTGTCGTGCCTTCCGCCAGTGTGCGGGCGATCAACTGATGCGCCTGATCAGTGTTCTGCTCGAGGTCGGCCGGAAGTGCCGGTGTTTCTTTCAGCTGCTTTTGGTTCCGGCGATATTCCACCATATGCATAAACGCCGTCACCGTTCCTTCCGGTGTCCGGTAAGTCGGGATCCCGGCTTCAGTAAATAACTTGCGGGCTTCCTGCGAGGAAAACTCACCGCACCAGTTGGTTAGCAGCGTGATGTATTTGCCACGCGAATGCTTATGCACAGCATCGATCAGATGGCTGGCGGTCACCGTACCGTGTGCGACGGCGCTGGGGGCGTGGATCACCAGTAGCGCATCGTAATCGGTGCTATCCAGCAGGGCGGTCATCACAGCCTGATACAGCTGCGGTGTGGCGTCATCATGCAAATCCAGCGGATTCGAGACGGCAATATTGTCAGGCAGAATGGCACTCAGTTTTTGGCAGGTTTCATCGCTCAGTTTCGCCAGTTTGCCGTTACGCGAAAGCAACTGATCCAGCGCCATCGCGGCAGGAGCGGCACCGTTACTGATGATAAACAAACGCTCACCGCGTAACGGGCGCATATGGCTCAGCGTTTCAACGGCGGAAAACAGCTCGTGCGTATCCTGCACGCGCAGTAAACCGGCGCGCTGAATAGCCGCATCATAGGCGGCGTCGAGGCTAAGCGGGCTGTTGAGTAATTGCTGCGCCTGTCCGCTGCGACCACTTTTGATCACCAGAATCGGTTTATTGCGTGAGGCACTGCGGGAGGCAGAAAGAAAGCGCCGTGCATCGCTGATGTGTTCGAGATAGAGCAAAATAGCGCTGGTTTTACTGTCGCGGGCGAGGAAATCGAGCAGGTCATCGACATCAATATCCAGGCTGTCGCCCAGTGATACGAAATAGGAAAAGCCGACGGCACGCTGTTGCGCCCAGTCCAGAATCGTATTGGCGACCGCAGCCGATTGCGAAATAAACGCCAGCTTACCGGGCAGGATGGGCACCGGCGAAAAACTGGCGTTTAGTTTTTGCCACGGTGCAAGAATGCCCAGGCTGTTGGGTCCGAGCAGGCGCATCGAAAAGCGCTGGGCGCTGGTTTTGAGTTCAACGAATTGTTGTGGCTGTGAGGAAAGCACAATGACCGTCTTGCAGCCACGTTCGCCGAGCTGTTCGAGCAATGCAAGATTGCGGTCAGCGTGGGTACAGAGAATGGCGAGATCGGGCGACATCGGCAGGCTGGCGACATCCCGCCAGGTCAGTACGCCGCACACCGCGCGATAAGCGGGTGTAACCGGCAGCACCGGGCCATTGAATCCGCTGTCGAGCAGATTGCGCATCATCAGATATCCGGCCCGCCCCGGTTTATTGCTCGCGCCAATGACCGCGATAGATTCAGGTCGTAATAAGGCTTCCAGTCCGCGCTGACTCATAACGTCTCCGGTTCATCATGTTCCCATGATTCTAGAGGTTTTCTTCGTTCTTTGCTGTGAGCTGGTGCACCGGATGATGGGGTTTTCCGGCCAGATACTGGGTGCGGAAATGGGTAAAGTGGCGTGAGAGGCCCGCTGAAGCATCGAGATCACCGGCTTTTTCCAGCAGGGCGGCGGCCACTTCCACGGTGCAATGCAGTTCCGGGCGCGAGGCTTCCCGAAGGATATAGCCGGAGCTGGCGCTTACATCGAGAGAGAAAACCGGCAAATTATCCAGATACGGGCTTTTGCGGAACATTTTGCGCGCTTCGTTCCAGGTGCCGTCGAGCATAATGAATAAAGGCGGTTTGCTGCCCGCCGGAACTTCGGTAAACACCTGACGCGGCGGTTCGGCGAAAGAGGCGGGAAACACCACATAAGCCTGACGCTGCGGGTCCGCAATTGCTTCCAGCAGAGCCGGATCGGTTTGCGTGCGTGACCACAAAAACGCCTGCGTATCCGGCAACACGTCCGCGATTAAGCGACCCGTATTGCTCGGTTTCATCGGCTCCGTGTCAAACATCACCAGACAAAAACGGCTGGTGGCCTGATGAATTTCGCGCGTGGCGCAGATGCAGTGGCGTTTGGGCAACAGGCAGGTCTGACAGCGTATCGCCCGTGAACCACGCGCAAGAAAAGGACGGGTGGATCGGGCTAAACGCTGCTCACGCAGGCGAAGGACGGCATTGTCTGACATAGGCATTCCGGTATGCAAAAAACGGCTATTCTAATCGCCCGGTGGTGGCAGGCAAGTGGCTTGTGTTCGGAACAGAAAAAGGCCCGTGCGGTGACGGGCCTTCAGCAGGGCTTTATAGCGGCTTATGCGTTACAATGATTCATTAAGCCAGTTGTTGAAAGGTGCTTTAGGCATTGCTCCACTCAACATATCGACCATTTTGCCTTCATTAAATACCATAATGGTCGGAATACTGCGGATACGGAACCGCGCGCTCAGTTCAGGTTCAGCTTCGGTATTAACCTTGATGAAGCGGATTTTACCGGCGCGTTCCTGTGCAACGTCTTCAAAAATCGGTGCAAAGTTAACACAAGGGCCACACCACGGTGCCCAGAAATCGACAACCACCGGCAGATCATCCTGCAGGTATTTGTCCAGCGTGGCGGCAGTCGCGTGAATGACATCGCCTTCAAAAAGTGCATGACCGCAACGGCCGCATTTTGCGCCGTCGTCGATACGATCCTCAGGCAGGCGGTTGGTGGCCTGACATGATGAACAAACCGTATTCATAAAATAGCCTCTACATTGCTTAACGTGAGAATGGTATCAACCACAACCCCGGTTTTATCCTTAAAAGCGGTAAAGAACACGGCTGATATGTTACTTATATGTTGTAAGTATGGGGTCGATACGTCACGTAAACAACGTGGTTTATTCAATGATTACGATAGTTTTTAGCTTTTGGTCCAAAGCCTGTGGCTTAGCTCACAGACATCAGGTAATCTTCGCGCCCTGCGCGTAGGTGGAGAGAAAAATGAACGATTCATTCAGTGGCAAGAACGGCAAAGTCAAAGTGATGTACGTCCGCAGTGACGACGACGGCGATAACCGCAATAACGATAAACGTCCTTCTAACAATAAAGGACGTCCGGGCGATAAACCTCGCCAGGGTTCCCGTCCAGACGATGCCCGCCGCAATGAGCGTCGCAGCAGCGATTCCCGTGGCGATTCCCGCGGACCGGCACCACGCCGTGGTGATGATCGCCCGCGTCGTCCGGCGCGTGACGACGACGGCCCGTACTCTTCGCCGTGGAAAACAGTTTCACGTCCGCCGGCAGATGAATCTGTTCCGGATCACGGCGGTATCAGCGGTAAAAGCTTTATCGATCCTGAACAACTGCGTCGTCAGCGTCAGGAAGAAACCCGTGTGTATGGCGAAAACGCCTGTCAGGCACTGTTTGCCAGCCGTCCGGACGCGATTGTGCGTGCATGGTTTGTGCAGTCCGTGACTCCGCGTTTCCGCGAAGCGCTGCGCTGGATGGCGGCGAACCGCAAAGCCTACCATGTGGTTGAAGATGACGAACTGGCGAAAGCCTCCGGCACCGAACACCACGGCGGCGTGTGCTTCCTGATCAAAAAACGCCAGGGTCTGGATGCAGAAACGTATCTGCAAACGGCTCCGGCGAAAGACTGTGTGCTGGCGCTGGAAAACGTCGGTAACCCGCACAACCTCGGCGGTATCATGCGTTCTTGTGCGCATTTTGGTATCAACGGGATGATGGTTCAGGATCCGGCCCAGCTGGAATCTGGCGCAGCAGTCCGTACGGCAGAAGGCGGCGCGGAACACGTTAAAGCCATCAGCGCGGATAACTTCCTTGAAGTGCTGGAAACCTTCCGTAAAGCGGGATACACCATCGTGACCACGTCGAGCCATAAAGGTACGGCGCTGGGCAAAGCGCAGTTACCGGCCAAAATGGTGCTGGTGCTGGGCGAAGAAAGTGATGGTTTATCTGACAGCGCATGGCAGCAGGGCGACCTGAGCGTGTCTATCGGCGGTACCGGTAAAGTGGAAAGCCTCAACGTTTCCGTGGCATCCGGTATTTTGCTGGCAGAATGGTGGCGTCAGAACCAGGCGTAATCGCCCGGTTTCAGCCATAAAAAACGGACGCATAAGGCGTCCGTTTTGCTTTCTGACATTCAGGGTTTATCTGAATCAGTGCGCACCACCCGCGCCACCGCCACTGGTGAATGGCGGTCGGGCGAACCAGATTAAAATCAGCAACACCAGGAACGCCCCGCCGGATAACCAGAAAATCTCGTTGGCAGAGATAATTAATCCCTGATTGGTGATCTCCCGCGCTATCCATCCTGAAGCCTGCTGGTGGCTCATACCGAGACCTTCGAGCTGCTGATAAGTCTGCGTCGCCGCCGGATTATACGGCGTGATGTTTTCCGTTAACTGGGCGTGATGCAGCGATTCACGGTTCGACCATAACGTGGTGGTGATTGACGTACCAATCGACCCCGCCAGTGTACGGATAAAGTTCGACAGACTCGATGCCGCCGCCATCCGTTCCGGCGGTAATCCCGACAGAATAATGGTGGTCAGCGGCATGAAGAAGCAACCCACCGCGAAGCCCTGAATAAACTGCGGCCAGGCGGATGCGCCAAAATCCATCCCCGGTTCGAACGTATACGCACGCCAGAAGAAGCAGTAGGCATACATGATAAAGCTGAAGGTCACCAGCTTTCGCATATCCAGACGGTGCGCGAAACGCCCGATAATCGGCGACATCAGTACCGGCAAAATACCCACCGGCGCGGACGCCAGACCGGCCCAGGTGGCGGTATACCCGTAAACCTCCTGCAACAGCTGCGGCAGCAACACAATCGCGCCGAAGTAGAGCATGTAGGCCAGGCTGATACACAGCACGCCGATGGTAAAGTTTCGCGATTTAAACAGTGACAAGTCGACGATCGGATGGTCGTCGGTCAGTTCCCAGACCACAAGGAAACAGAGCGCGACCACCGCCACGACCGCCAGCACGATAATTTCCGTCGAGTTAAACCAGTCGAGTTCTTTACCCCGGTCGAGCATCACCTGCAAGGCACCGATACCCAGCACCAGCAGCACTAATCCCACACTGTCGATCGGACGGATCTGCGTGGCGGTTTCGCGTCCCTTCAGCGTTCTGAGCGTCAGGAACACCACGGCCAGACCGATCGGCACGTTAATAAAGAAGATCCATCCCCAGTGATAGTTATCACTGATATACCCGCCGAGGATCGGCCCGCAAATCGGGGCGACGATCACCGTCATCGACCAGAGCGCGAGCGCGGTACTCCGCTTGGCCGGTGGATAGTTATTCAGTAACAGACTTTGTGATAACGGGATCAGCGGACCTGCCACCACGCCCTGCAACACACGGAAGAAGATCAGCATTTCCAGACTGTTGGACATCCCGCACAACCATGAAGCGAGGGCGAACAGTACTGTGGACCACAGGAACAGTTTGACCTCACCGATGCGTTTTGCCAGCCAGCCGGTGATCGGGATCGAGATGGCATTCGCCACCCCGAATGAGGTGATAACCCAGGTACCCTGTGAGTTCGAGGCACCCAGATTCCCGGCGATGGTCGGGATCGCCACGTTGGCGATCGTCGAGTCCAGCACCTGCATAAAGGTGGCCATAGACAAAGCCACCGTCATCCAGGCCAGCGGGGCGCCTACCAGCGGTTTATTTGCCACAGAGGCCTCCGGATGTTTTAGCCTGCATTGGCATGTATAACGTCAGCAATAATGGCGTTAACCGGTGCCAGATCCAGCGTCAGTGCTGAAGTCTGATACAACGGTTCGGTACGGACTTTATCGGCCAGCACCAGGCCATCGCGATTCTGAGTATCAACCGTTACCAGTGTCGATAAACCGATACGCAGCGGATGTTCAGCCACTTCCTGATCGTTAAGTTCGATACGGACCGGCAGACGCTGAACCACTTTGATCCAGTTGCCGGTGGCATTTTGCGCAGGTAACAGCGAGAACGCGCCGCCGGTGCCCATGTCCATACCGACGACTTTGCCGTGGTATTTCACGTCATCGCCATACATATCGCTGACCACGGTTGCCACCTGACCAATACGCATATTCGCCAGCTGGGTTTCTTTAAAGTTGGCATCAACCCAGATGTGATGCGCTGGCACCACGGCCATCAGGGACGTTGTCGGGCTGATCTGCTGGCCGATTTGTACGGCACGGCGTGAAACGAAACCGTCAACAGGGCTGCGCACTTTAGTCCGTTGCAGGGCAAGCCATGCGTCACGAACCTGCGCGGCGGCCTGCAGAACTTGCGGCTGTTTATCGACCGGCGTATCCAGAATCATCGCCTGATTGGCGTTGTACTGCTGAACGGCGACATCGTATTGCGCTTTCGCGGTATCGACGGCGTCACGGGCGTGTTGCAGTTCTTCGCGGCCAATGGCATCGACATTACCCAGCACAATGCGGCGCTTAAGGTCAGTCTGTGCCTGTTGCAGTTGGGTCTGACGCAGCGCGATATTGGCCTGATATTGCTTGCCGTTGATGATCAACTGATGCGTCTGACGCACGCTGTTCGCCAGCGCCGTTTTAGAGCGCTCGAAAGCCTGCTCTGCATCGGTCGGATCGAGGGTCACCAGCACGTCGCCTTTTTTCACAAAGTCGGTGCTGTCGAAGTTGACGTCGGTCACGCTGCCCGACACCTGCGCCATAATCTGTACCTGATTACCGGCCACGTAAGCATCGTCGGTAGACTGGAAATGACGTAATACCAGCAGCCAGTAGAACAGGTAGGCGATGGCAATAATAATGAAAATTCCGGTTAACAAGAGCATCGCGACTTTGCGCGTCTTTTTCTTATTTTTCGGAGCTTGCGGCGTTGCCTGAGTGTCGGCATTTGCGCTCATGGTCTTCTCCACACTGAGTCTTTTATTATGATTTTTGGTCCGCGGCAGGGGCCTGATAGCCACCCCCAAGCGCACGGATGAGACTGATTTTTGCCTGCATCAACTGACTGCTGGCAGTGAGTTGCGCCTGCTGTTGTTGCAGGAGTGCTGACTGGCTGGTTAACAGCTCATCCCGTCCGATGACGCCAGCGTTGTATCTTGCATCTGAAACGCGATACACCTCTTCCAGCGATTTAGCGGCAGAAGACGCCTGCTGCAATTGTTCAACGCTGCTTTTCGAGACAGTAATGGCATCCGCAGTTTGCTGGATGGCGTTCAGGATGGTCTGGTTATACGACTCAACAGACTGGTCATATAACGCGGACTCTTCGCCCAGTTTGGAGCGCAGCGCACCGGCGTGGAAAATTGGCAGCGAAATGGCGGGCGCGATATTCCAGGCTTTACTGGCTGCTTCAAAAAGATTCGGGCTGGTGCCGCCGTAGTTGGTGGTTGTCAGACCGCCGAAGGCACTGATGGAAAGGCTTGGATAAAATTCTTTTTTCGCGGCACTGACCCGCTGGGAATAGGACTCCACCAGATCACGTTGTGCAGCGATGTCCGGGCGTTTGCCGAGTAAATCCAGCGTCAGTTCACCTTTCGGTGCCAGCGCGTCAGGCGACGGCAATGCCACGGCGTGCAGCCCGTTCATGGCATCCGGACCACGTCCGGCCAGCGCGGAAAGCTGGTGTCTTAGCTGTTCGGTCTGCGCTTTCAGATTGATGATTTGCTGTTTGGCACTGTCGGCCTGAGCCTGGGTTTGTTGCGGAATTTCAACACCGTACACGCCTGCCTGATATTGCGCTTTACGCAAATCAGCCAGATGCTGATTATTGTCCACTTCGTGTTGCAGAACATCCTGCAAGGCAAGATCTGCCTGCAACTGATAATAGGCTGACGCCACCGAACTGGTCAGCGTCAGAGCGGCTTCAGCCTGTTCAGCACGGGCGGAATCCACCTGTGCTTTCGCGGCATTCACCTGATTGCGGTATTTCCCCCACCAGTCAAACTCATAGCTCAGATTCAGCCCGAGGCTGTTGCTGCTGTCGTAAATTGGCGCTTCGGGATAACTGGTCAAAAACGGCGGGATCGTGTTTTTTGCGACACGTTCACGACGCGTTGAACCGTTCAAATCCAGATAAGGGCCATTGGCGGCATCAGCTTCTCCCATCACACTTTGCGCTTCGCGCACGCGGGCGGCTGCCTGACGTAATGATGGCGAGTTTTGCAACGTCGTAGTCATCAGATTATCGAGTTGCGGGTCATTAAGACTGCGCCACCACTGAGGACCGATGGTCAGGGAACTGACTTTTTCCTGCTGCAGATGAAGCTGTTGCGTATCCAGCAGCGACGACTGAGGAGCAATATTATTACTGGAGGCGCAGCCGGCCAACGTCAAAACGGCAAACAGCGGCGTAAGCCTCCAGCGAGCTTGGAGTGACATGTGTGGTTTACCTGAACAGAAATCTAGAATTGTTGTGGTGCTGTCGCATCCATCTGATCAAGGCGAGTTAACAGTTTGCGCGTCAGGGTTTCTAACTGCTTCTGTTCATCTGCGTCTAATGTCGACCAGAGAAAATGCAGGCTCTTATGTTGAGGCGGCAGTAACTTCTGAATAAAGGCTTCACCGTCAGCCGTCAGGTGCAAATGCAGACACCGGCGGTCGTTATCGCTTTCACGGCGTTCGATCCATCCGCGTTTTTCCAACTCATCCGCAATACGGGTGGCGTTGGTACGGGATGAACCTAGCGCAGAGCTTAGCTCCGAAGGCTGAATACTGTGACTTTCCTGCGCATCAAGGGTGAGTAACGCCATAAACAGCGTTTCATTAATTCCTTGTGCTTTCAGCATCTTATTACGGTTTTCAAGCAATTTACTTTGCATGTGCATACACAGGCGGGTCAGCAGAATTTCCTGATAAGGGAAATCTTTTTGCTTTTTAGCCCGGAAATTCAACATGTTTTCAATTGGCGCGAACGAACTGTCCATATGAGAAGCCTCATTAGTTACGAATGACATAGTAACGATGGTAATTAATAATATCAATGTCATGAATCACCAATTCTTTAGCAATTAGTGTTATTCATAACTCCGGTGAATTATTCGATGTTTAATGTATCAGGCAGACTTTGCCCGGGTGTTGCCTTACGGTAAAAATGGTCCTCAGCTTGCCAGCAGCATCACCTTGAACACCAGTCCGTACACTACGGCACCGGTCAGGGTGGCAATAATGATGCTTTTGGTGCGCCAGAAAATCAGTGCGAGCAGAACGAAACCGGCCAGTGACGGCAGCAGTTTTTGTTGATCGCGCAGAATTTCAGGGGTGCCTGAAACCACCAGCAGCGCGCAAATTGACGCGATACCAATGCTGTCGAGCACGCGGGAGAGCGGGCCATTTTTCAGTCCCGATTTCTGCCGCGAACCCAGGCGCAGAGGCAGATACCGGAACAGGTAATTGACCGTGCCGACGAGCAGACAAACCAGAATGACATCAGTGCTCATCTGAGGTTATCTCCGTGGCAGAAGGGGATTGAGGACGTTGCAGCAGGGCGGCAAGGCACCCTGCGCCCAGACCACCGCCTATGGCAGCGGGGATCGACCAGAACAGCAGCCCGCCCAGCGCACCGGCCAGTGAGGCGACAAACACTATGCTCTGCTGGCGCTTAAAAGCTGCGAGCAGGAAACTCAGAAACAGCGCCGGTAACATAAATCCCAGCGCGGCTTCGACGGCCGGGAAATTTTCCAGCGGACCATTACCAAACAGTGCACCCACGGCGGTGCCCGATACCCACGACAGCCACGATGACAGCGCAATGCCGCACATCCAGTTTTCACTCCAGCTGCGTTTATCACGGATCAGCCTGGCGGTGGCGGCAGCGAACACTTCGTCCGTCAGGCCGAATGCCCAGAGCGCCGTTTTTTTACCATTGAGCTTTCCCGCCAGGCGATTGCGCAGCGACGGGCCGTACAGCACGTGCCGGACATCCATCGCCATCACGGTCAGGGCGGAAACCCACAACGACATTCCTGCACTGAGCAGCGCGGTGATCACAAACTGGCTGGCGCCAGCGTAGATAAGAATGGAAAACAGCAGACTTTCAGCGGGAGTGAAACCTAGTTTGACCGCGCTGAGCCCGAATGCAAAAGCAATGGGCAGATAACCAATCACGATAGGAAGGCTATCGGTAATACCTTGTGCGAAAGTGGAAACGCGGACGGGGTCAGGTGCTTCGAGATCTGGATTGGTTTGCATGGATATTTGAAACATTGTGAAACCGGATGGTTGCCGGCGAATAATTCATGGCGTAAACATTACCAGACTGTAAGTATTGTTGACACCCTTTGGTTCAAATAAATTTCCCAAATGACTATTCGCAAGCTAATCAGGAGGGGTGATGATTCCCGCCTGATGTAGTTTCGTACGTTATCAGGCCAGTGTGTACTTATGACCCTTCCACCAGACCAGTAAATTCAGTATACACATGACGATGCCTGCTGCTGAGACCCCGTACCAGCCTGCCGCCTGATAGGCTGAAGCCGACACCAGTGAACCTGCCGCACCCCCGATAAAGTACGTCGTCATGTAACCCGCCGTCAGGCGGTTACGCGCTTCCGGCATCGTTTTATAGATAACACTTTGGTTGGTGATGTGTACGCCCTGAACCGAAAGGTCCAAAACGATGATACCGATAATCAGCGAAATCACCGAGTGTTGTCCCAGGGCAATCGCAGCCCATGACAGTAACAGCAGCACCAGCCCGGCGGTCGTGGTCAGATGCGCTTTGCCTTTATCCGCCAGATTCCCTGCACGGGTGGCCGCCAGTGCCCCCGCCGCCCCCACCAGACCAAACAGGCCGATTACCCCTTCGGAATAGTGATACGCCGGGCCAGCCAGCAGGAACGCCATCGACGTCCACAAAATGCTGAAGTTGGCGAAGCAGAACATGCCGATCAGTGCGCGGGTACGTAACACCGGCGTGTGGATGAACAGCGTAAAAATGGATTTCAGCAGTTGTAGATAATTCAGATCCGTTTTTTGCTGATGTTTCGGCAGCTTGCGCCACAGCACCAGCGCCATCACGATCATCAGCGCACTGGCGACCCAGTACACCGTCCGCCAGCCGCCCAGCGACGCCAGCGCACCAGCGACGGTTCGCGCCAGCAGAATACCCAGCAGCAAGCCAGACATAATCAGTCCGACCACTTTACCGCGACGCTCCGGTTCCGCCAGTGTGGCGGCCAGCGGCACCAGAATCTGCGCCACGACCGAGAACAGTCCTGTCAGCGCCGTCCCGACCAGCATGACGGTCAGCGTGGGCGCCATGGCGGTGATCAGCAGTCCGGCGGCGGAAAGCAGCGTCATCAGCACGATTAAACCGCGACGCTCAAACATATCGCCCAGCGGCACGATAAACATCAACCCACAGGCGTAACCGAGCTGCGCCACCGTCACAATAAACCCGGCCTGATTGACGGAAAGATTAAAAGCGCGGGCGATGGTTTCCAGCAACGGTTGCGGATAATAGTTACTGGCGACGGCAAGCCCGGTGGCCACCGCCATCAGAATAATCAGTGCCGGGCTGAGTGGGGAATGTGTGGTCGTTTTTTTCATAATGAGATTTAACAGATCTTATTGAAGAATCAGGGGAAATTCGGATGATGATTATCGTTTTGGTTGAAATATTAAACCAATGAATAGTTTTAATGGCAACTATTTGGTTTTGTAATAGACACAGTGGCAAGGGAGTCGCCAGCAGGAGGGTTTCCTGCTGTCAGATTGTCAGGTCAGCAATTCTTTACGTGCGGCCATCGCCAGAAAATGGCTGCGGTCGCGATATGACGGATGATTTTTAACTTTATTATCAATGCGTTTGATCAGGGTGTCAGGCAGCGAAATATTGATTCGATGCGCTTTCCCTTCGAATTCCGAGAGATCAATATCAATCAAAAACCAGGTATCGAAGTCGGCATATTCGGGATTAGCGGCATACACCAAATGGCCTGCATCAAAAATATCGTCAACAACAAAGCGTTCGCTTTCGATCAAATCTTCTACTGTCATCAGGATGGCTTCGCGAACCATAGGGGCGATTTCTTCACGGGTATCCGCTGCAGAGAAGCATCCGTAATCAAACGCGGTAAATGCAGGTACCACCATACCGTAAGCGGTTTTGTCATCTTTTGGTGTTTCAAGACCGACTGAAAAGAACATATTCAACCTCCAGTTGCAGGATCATATCCCTGCCATTTTTCTAATGGATTTGAGAGTTCCCACAGGTAAATCATTTTTGGGGTGGGGAACGGGAAAGGTTTTGTTGGTGACAGGTGACCACCAAATTTGATGACTTCCTCCCCGGTGACGCTTGAGTTCACAACCCGCTGCAAGCAGCGCTTTAATCAATTCCGTTGATTTCATGGGCTCTCCTTGGTGATGGATGATTATACACACCAATACACACACCGGCAATCACCCACAAAAAAACGGGCGGAGATCTCTCTCCGCCCGCGGGCCTTACTGAGTCTGTGACTGCGTTATTTCGCCGCAGCAGCCGCTTCTTTTACCCAGCCATCAAATTCTTCCTGATGGGCTTTGATCCAGCCGTCGGTCTGTGCGGAGATATCCGCATCTGAATTTTTACCCGCGTGCATCGCGGCGTTCTGCGCATTGATGTCTTTCAGAGGCAGTTTCATGATGGCAAACAGTTTTGCTGCCGCCGGGTTTTTCTCAGCCCAGGCTTTGTTCGCCACGATGTGCATAGTGCTCACCGGGAAACCGTAGTTTTTGCCATTTGGCAGTTTGGTATCGGCGTTTTTATCCCCTGGCACCACGGAGAACGGTACCTGCATCCACAGCACGTCTTTGCCCGGGATAAGCACATTGCTCACCCAGTACGGCGTCCAGGTGTAATAGAAGATCGGTTTACCTTCTTTGTAACGCGTGATGGTGTCAGCGATCATCGCAGAGTAGTTACCCTGATTGTGCGTCACGGTCGGTTCAAGACCATAGGCTTTCAGCTGTTCATTCAGCGCCGCTTCGCAGCCCCAGCCCGGTGTACAACCGGTCAGATCGGCTTTGCCGTCGCCGTTGGTATCAAACAGTTTGGCCAGTTTCGGGTCTTTCAGCTGTTCGATATTAGTGATGTGGTATTTCTCAGCGGTTTTCTTATCGATCAGCCAGCCCTGTGCCGCGCCGGTCACGTAAGTCCCTTCACGGTAAAACACTTTGTCGCCACCGGCGGCTTTGTACATTTCATCATGCAGTGGCGACCAGTTGACGGCGGTGAAAGTGGCATCACCGGCAGCCAGGGTGGTGTAGCCGACGTTGTAATCGACCTCGCGGGTTGGCTGAACGTCATAGCCCAGTTTCTCCAGCGCCTTGCTTACCAGTTCTGTCTGAAAAGACTCTTCGCTGATGGTGCTCTGAACGGGTGTCACGCTGATGCCTTTACCCGGCAGATCGGCGGCGAATGTGGTGGCTGTTGCAAATGTGGTGAGGGCGGCAACTGCCCAGATTCCTGTCTTTTTCATAAATTCCTCGATTTTTATAATGCGTTATTTTGCTGCGGCGGCAGCTTCTTTGATCCAGCCATCGAAGGTCGCCTGATGCGCCTTGATCCAGCCATCAACATGCTGCTGGATATCTTCTGATGAGGATTCACCTTCATGCATCCGCAGGTTCTGCGCATTCACGTCGGCCAGTGGCAGTTTCATGATGGCGAACAGTTTCGCGGCCGCCGGGTTTTTCTCAGCCCAGGCTTTGTTCGCCACGATGTGTTCGTTATTGACCGGGAAACCATAGTTCTTGCCGTTCGGCAGCGTGGTATCGAGATCTTTCTGCGAACCCGGATTGGCCGAGAACGGCACAGTCAGCCAGACCACGTCTTTGCCCGGTTTCATCTCGTTGCTGACCCAGTACGGCGTCCAGGTGAAGTACAACACCGGCTTACCGGATTTAAACCGGGTGAGGGTGTCAGCGATAATCGCCGAATAGTTCCCCTCGTTTTGCGTCACGGTATTGCTCAGACCGTAGGCTTTGATTTGGGTGTTGATCACCTGGCCGCAGACCCAGCCCGGATTACAACCCGCCATATCCGCTTTGCCGTCGCCGTCAGCATCAAAGAGTTTGGCGATCTTCGGATCTTTCAGCTGTGACAAATCGTGGATGTGATATTTGTCGGCGGTTTTTTTATCGATCAGATAACCCTGCGCTGCGCCGCTGATGTAGGTGCCCTGACGGTAGAATTTCTGGTCGCCACCGGCTGTGTTATACATGTCTTTTTGCAGCGGCTCCCAGTTCACCGCCATGTAGGTAGAATCGCCGCTGGCGATGGCGGTATACGCCACGTTGTAATCCACTTCGCCGGTTTGCTGAACGTCATAGCCCAGTTTTTCCAGCGCGCGGTTAACCAGTTCTGTCTGGAAGGCTTCTTCCGCGATGGTACTTTGCAACGGTTTGACGACCACGCCTTTGCCCGGTAAATCGGCAGCGAAAGCGGCGGGAGTTGCCATGGATACTGCGAGGATGAGTGCTTTGATCTGTGTTTTATTCTGAGTTGTGCGCATGGTGAACCCTTATTCTTGCTGTTGAATACGTAAGAGTGGACTGCGTTTTTTTAGCTTTTTGAGAGTTCCCGGCAGCGAGCCGCCGGGAAAAATGCAGTGTGTGAATCAGGCTTTCTTCGTGAAAGGCTTCATCACCAGACCGACAGGACCGCGGGTGAACCAGCGGTGACCGCCTTTACTGCGGCTGTCGCGTCCCATCGACTGGGTGAGACGGTCGAGGATAATGGCGAGAATAACGATACCCGCACCACCGACTGACGCCAGACCCATATCCAGACGACCAATACCGCGCAGTACCATCTGACCCAGACCACCGACGGCGATCATCGAGGCGATAACCACCATCGACAGCGCCAGCATCAGCGTCTGGTTAATACCGGCCATGATGGTCGGCATCGCCAGCGGCAACTGAACTTTAAACAGCAACTGACGCGGGCTGGAACCAAAGGATTTCGCGGCTTCGATCAAGTCTTCCGGCACCTGATTGATACCCAGAATGGTCAGACGCACCACCGGCGGCAGGGCGAAGATAATCGTTACCACTACGCCCGGCACGTTACCGATACCAAACAGCATCACGATCGGCACCAGATAGACGAACGCAGGTGTGGTTTGCATGGCATCAAGCAGCGGCCTGATAATTTTCGCCGCTCTCTGACTGCGCGCCAGCCATATCCCGAGCGGCAGGCCGATCAGGATACAGAAGAACAGCGAGGTCAGAACCAGCGCCAGCGTCACCATCGCCTGTGACCAGGCACCGATCGCACCGATCAGCACCAGCGAAACCAGCGTGGCAGCACCCATGCCGAAACCGGCCATCTGCCAGGCGAGCAGGGCGAAGACCAGGATCGCAATCGGCGCTGGCAGGGATTCCAGACCATGCTGGAAACCGCTCAGGACGAAATCGACCGGAACACGGATCCCCTGAAATACCGGGCGGAAGTTACCGACCAGCCAGTCGATCCCCTCAGTCACCCAGCGGTCGAGCGGGATCAGCGTGCTGTGAAACGGATCGAGAATATTAAAATGCTGATGCTGTTCCGGCGCGACACTCAGCCAGTCGTTGGTCTGGGCGGCGGCATGGTGCGTCGCGTCTGGTGTGCTGGTTGCGGCATCGCTGCTGCCGCCCCACGGATCACTGCTGCCTGCATCGGCTGGCGCGGCATGGGTGGCGGCGTCAGCTTGTGGCGCGACACCGCCACTGGCGTTATCGGCACTCCACGGATCCACGGAAGGATCGAGAGCCTGGGCCTGAGCGGCCTGCGCGTGCTGTGTAATGGTGTTCGTTATGGTTGAAGTGCTCATTCGTTACCCCCTTCTTTGTCCAGAGCCTGAAGCAGCATGGCTTTGGAAATAATGCCGATATAGTTATTGTCCTCATTGACGACCGGCACAGCGCAAGGCGCGGCGGCGACATGGGAAATCAGTTCGCTGAGCGGCATGTCTGCCTGCACGGCTGCCGGAGATTCCAGCAAGGCGCTTTCCAGCGACTGATTGGTTTTGAGCGCGGTTTTCAGGGATTCAATCGACACCACGCCAATGAATTTCTGTCCACGTTCAAGTACATAACCATATTCGCGGTCTTCATCTTCGAGCAGCTTGAGAGCGGCACGTGGACCAAAACCGGGGGTTTTACGAATAAGCGCGCCACGGCGGCGGGCAATGTCTTTGGCACTGAAGACCTGACTGATATCCACACCACGGAAGAACGTGCGCACATAGTCGTTGGCCGGATTATTAAGAATGTCTTCCGGCGTGCCGACCTGTACCACTTCGCCGCCCTGCATAATGGCGATGCGGTCGCCAATACGCATGGCTTCGTCCAGATCATGAGAAATGAACACAATGGTGCGCTGATGCTGAGCCTGCAGCTTCACCAGTTCATCCTGCATTTCGGTACGAATTAACGGGTCAAGTGCAGAGAAGGCTTCATCCATGAGCAGAATGTCAGGGTTGTTGGCCATAGCACGCGCTAAACCGACACGCTGGCGCATCCCGCCTGACAATTCATCCGGATAAGAGTTGGCATAGTTTTCCAGCCCGACCTGACGCAGCGCGTCAAGCGCTTTGGTATTGCGCTCTTCGACCGGCACACCAGCCAGCTCCATACCAAACGCGGTGTTATTCAACACGGTCAGGTGTGGCATCAGCGCAAAGGACTGAAATACCATACTGATTTTACTGCGGCGCACCTGGCGCAATTTTGCTTCTGAGATTTTGGCGATGTCTTCGCCGTCGATCAGGACTTCGCCACGGGTGGGCTCTATCAGACGATTGAGAAGGCGTACCATGGTGGATTTACCGGAACCGGATAACCCCATGATGACGAAAATCTCGCCTTCTTCAATGGCCAGACTGGCATTCTTAACGCCAAGTGAAAGACCGGTTTTCTCAAAAATCTCTTCTTTACCCTTGCCTGCATCAATCATCTTGAAAGCGCGATCCGGGTTTTCGCCAAATACCTTATAAAG
Source organism: Rahnella aceris (assembly GCF_011684115.1). NCBI lineage: Bacteria > Pseudomonadati > Pseudomonadota > Gammaproteobacteria > Enterobacterales > Yersiniaceae > Rahnella > Rahnella aceris. The sequence goes on from NZ_JAADJV010000006.1 coordinate 21,458, forward strand.
ATTCTTTACTTCGATTTTAATTGCCATGCAATGTGCATTCCTTGGATATAAATAGCCGTATCGGCTCGATGTCTAATTTTTGTGTTGGACCGTATAGGATTTTGCCTGTAACGAAATAGTGAACGCGTTATACCCTAACACATCGAAATTCTGAGACAAGTCTCAATGTTTCCGATGAATATTCATGATTGGGTTTCTGGTTACGTATTTATCTGTATTTGCGGTGTTTAATTTCGGTAAATTCAAACTGACAATTAATGACAATTTATCCCGCCAGAGCACTTTGGGTTTTTGCCTAATTTCACGACGGATGCTTTCGCTAAAAATATAAGTAATTTATTGATTTTGTGGGATTTGTTGTCTTTTTTATTTGTGTGATTTTAGAACGGAGTTATTGAGGTATTTCCCTGAAGTTAATGCGTTTTATGAGGAGGGGATTTGCAAGGGTAAATAGAGATTTGAGCTTTGCGTGAAAGCCGTGAATTTACCGCTTGTCTGAAAGATGACTACGTAATGAAATAATCACCTGAACAGGCGGGGTATGCGGGAAATTCGCCGGTGATGACACCGGCAGGGAGGGGGAAGTTCTTCACGCAAAACGGCCGGAATTCGGCCTCAGGATACGGATTTTTCTTCGTCTGCTATTTTGCGATACAGACGTCTCGGATGACCGATATTTCCGTACTGCATCTCGACGCCGATAAAGCCAATTTCCACGCAATATTCCAGATAGCGGCGACCGGTCGTTTTGCTGATCCCAACCTCTTCAACCACCTGTTCCACCGACCAGCTGACGTCGGGTTTCGCCGTGAAAACCCGCTGAACCAGTTCGAGCGTATTCGGCTCGATGCCTTTGGCAGAAGGGGCTGCCGGTGTATCGCTGGCGGGCAGATTGAACAACTTATCCAGGGCCCGCTGATCGACCACTTTCACATTACGCAGCGTTTGCACCAGTTGCATAAAGCGCTCGAGTGAACTGCGCAGACGATGGAACGACACCGGCTTGATGATGTAATCGAACGCGCCGCTGCGCATGGCCTGGCTACAGGTTTGCATATCGCTGGCAGCGGTAATGAAAATCACCGAGCAATCGAAGCTTTTCAGCAACGGGCTGTCGATCAGATCGACACCCTGACCATCCGGCAAATAGTTATCGAGTAAGATCAGACGCGGCTGATGCAGGCGCAGCAGAGAACGCGTCTGCTCCAGTGTGGCCGCAATGCCGACGACGCGCAGGTTGAAATTTTGCTCGATAAAATCACGGTGCAGACCGGCCAGATGCGGCTCATCTTCCACAATCACGACATCGAGTGCGCTGCTGTTATTCATGGTTCTGTCCTGTTAACGCTTGTGCCGGATACGGGATAAAGACTGAAAATATTGTACCTTGCGGCGTGTTGTCTGAGATTTCGATGCTGCCACCCGCCTGACGGACATAACCGGCCACCAGATACAGGCCGATACCGTGTTCTGCACCCGTGGCGTCCTGCCCGCTGGAGGGCTTGCTGGTGACGCCTTGTTCAAACAGGTGCGGCTTGAGTGCATCTTCCACGCCGCTGCCCTGATCGGCGACTTCAATCAGCAGTTCCCGGTTCCGGTCGGAAATATACAATTCGACCGGTGCCGGGGGCGTCAGTGCTTTCAGTGTGGCGTCCACGGCGTTATCCAGCAAATTACCAATCACTGACATCAGTTCGGTTTCACTGATGGCTGCCGGTATGCGGGTGAGCTGACAGGCGGGATCGAAACTCAGCTCGACACCTTTTTCGCGTGCACTGACGTATTTCCCCAGCAGCAGGCCACAAAGTGCTGGCGAGGTAAAGCGTGCTGAGACGAAATCCAGCACGGCCTGCGCGCCTTCCGACTGTGCCTGAATATAGCGCATTGCATCGTCGTAACGCTGCATTTGCAGCAAGCCCGCCAGCGTCGCAGTCCAGTTCAGTTGTTCATGGCGCATAATGCGAAGGTTATCGGCGTAGCGCTTCACCTGACTCAGCTGGCTGCTCAGCGTATTAATGTCATTTTTATCGCGGAAACTGAATACCCAGCCACTTTCTGCACCGGGTTCAAGTTCGATGGGTACGCGGTTGACGATCACCTGTCTCTGATTGAGTACCGTAATCTGATCATGCTGACTGTTGTTTTCACTGACACCACGTTGCGTAAAGAACGTGGGCGGCGTCTGAAGCACCTCCGCCAGCGGTTTACCCAGTAGCTCGTTTTCGGGCTGGCGGATATCCAGTAACTCGCGTGCGGCCCGGTTAATTGAAATCAGTTGCCTTTCGGCGTTGATCGCAAATACGCCCTCATACATGGCTTCCAGCAACGCTTTTTGCTGGCGGACCAGCAGGGCAATATCTTTGGGTTCCAGCCAGAACATCTGTTTTTTAACGTTGCGGGTGAACATCCATGAAAAAATAAACAGCAGTAATAAAAGCAGTAAACCGTATAAACCGGCCTGCGCCAGACGGCGGCCATTAATATTATCGATGTAAGAGGTGAGATAACCGACCGAGACAATGCCGATCACCTGATTACTGGCATCCAGAATCGGCGCTTTGCTGCGCAATGAAACGCCGATGCCGCCCTGACGTACGGAAATAATGGTTTTACCGGCCAGCACACCGGCGTTATCACCGCCAATCATCGGCAGGTCTATGCGCTCCGGGGATTCGGAATGATAAAGATGCAGCTCGCGGGTATCGCCGATAACGATATAACTGGCGTCACTTTTATCGCGTAATGGCTGGATTAGTTTCGCGATGCCGGGGATATCGCGGGCCTGCACCTTTTGCGCCAGCCCCGGCATCAGAGCGATCTCGCTGGCCTGAACCCGTGCACGCTGGCCCAGATCATGATGTAACTGACGGTCAATAATATGAAATAAAATTGCCCCCAGCAATGCCAGCAACACGCAGGAAAATACCACCAGAGATAAAAAGAGTTTTACCTGAAAAGGTAACCTGAATTTCATACGACCTGCTGCACGGCGAACCTGAGATATACATTCAATAAGCCTATCACGGCGAAATGTGAGTCGTAATCGCAGAGAAGCGGAGTTGTGAACAGAAGATTAAAATAATGATTATTTCACACAGTAATAACAGGGTTAATAGCGGGATTTACTACTAATCTTATAATCCTTATAAATCAGGGTGCATTAACACCATAAACACCATAACAACCTTTATCCCTGCGGTTTTAATTTGAACAACCTCACACCCGGCTGACCGCCTGTTTTCATATGCTCAGACCATCAATAAGAAAAGTCTTCAGAAGAAAGAGGCAATGTCATGAGCACAACCGACGATTCCTACATCGCTGTCAAAGAAACGAAAACCTCCGGCCTCTCGGCCAGACAAAAATGGTGGCACATTCTTGATCACTACAAGATAGGCATTATCCCGCTGCCCTTTTTCCTGCTGGCGGGCGTGCTGATCCTGCTCGATTGCCTGAATGGCAAGTTGCCGAGTGACATCGTGGTGATGGTCGCCACGCTGGCCTTCTTCGGTTTTGCCTGTGGCGAGTTGGGTAAACGCTTACCTGTGGTGGGTAAACTGGGGGCCGCGGCGATTTGTGCCACTTTTATTCCTTCGGCGATGGTGCATTACGGCCTGCTGCCGGATGTTGTTGTTGATTCCACGGTCAAATTCTATAAATCCACCAATATTCTCTACCTTTATATCTGCTGCATTATTGTCGGCAGCATCATGAGCATGAACCGTCAGGTGCTGATCCAGGGCTTTATGCGTATTTTCGTACCGATGCTGTGCGGCGAAGTGGTCGGCATGATTGCCGGTATGGCGATGGGCACTGTTTTAGGTTTACCGCCAATGCAAACCTTCTTCTTCCTGATCCTGCCGATCATGGCTGGCGGTGTCGGGGAAGGTGCGATCCCGCTGTCGATGGGTTACGCGACCATCCTGCATATGGAGCAGGGCGTGGCGCTTGGGCGCATTCTGCCGATTGTTATGCTCGGTGGCCTGACGGCCATTGTGCTGGCGGGCGTGCTGAACCAGCTCGGTAAACGTTATCCGCATCTTACCGGCGAAGGCCAACTGATGCCGTCGAAAAAAGGCCAGATGGGCAGTGGCACCGATGAATTTGAGGGCAATCCGGGCGTCAACGCGCTGGCCTGTGGTGCGCTGCTGGCCATCCTGCTGTACATGGTCGGGATGCTCGGCCAGAAATGGATCGGCCTGCCAGCGCCGGTCGGCATGCTGTTTGCGGCGGTGCTGGTGAAACTGGCGAACGGCGTTTCGCCGACTATTCAGCACGGCTCGATGACGGTGTATAAATTCTTCCGCACTGCCGTGACCTATCCGGTGTTGTTCGCGGTGGGTGTCGCGATCACGCCCTGGCAGGAACTGATCAACGCTTTCACCCTTCAGAACCTGCTGGTGATTGTGACCACGGTGCTGGCGCTGGTCGGCACCGGTTTTTATGTGGGTAAGAAAATTGGCATGCACCCTATCGATGTGGCGATTGTTTCCTGCTGCCAGAGCGGGCAGGGCGGCACGGGCGACGTGGCGATTCTGACCTCCGGCAACCGCATGACGCTGATGCCTTTCGCGCAAATCGCTACCCGTATCGGGGGAGCTATCAACGTTTCTGTCGGCCTGTTTGTTCTGGCGAAGTTCTTCTCATAACACCTTCACCCACCCCTTCAGCCTAAGGGGTGGGTTTTCCTGAGAAAAAATCCCCAGTCCAATTTTGGACTCAATTCAACCTGCTTATTTATTGTCCGGCGGTTATTATTTGCGCACTCAGAGACGAGTCACCCGCCCCGTGAGCAGGTTCCCACGTAAGGAAGAGCACTATTTTTTGACGAAAGAATCCACGCATGTTCCGTATTAAATCGCTTGTTTCTGCCTTACTGCTGCTCGTTACCGGTTTGTTTAGCATCCACTCCTTTGCTTTTGATATGCCTAAAGAATTTGAGTCGATGGACACCTACAAATTTTTCCATAGCGAACTTTTTAATGGAAAAGGGTCCACCGTGACTGCGGTCAATACGGGCAACTCAGACAATATTAAAAGCGCCCTGCTGGCGGAATATCCGCGCTGGAAGGGGACGCATTACCGCTGGGGGGGCACCACCCACAAAGGCGTGGACTGCTCGTCGCTGATGCAGCATCTGTTTAATGATTCCCTGCAAACACGCCTGCCAAGAACCACCTTTCAGCAAATCAGGAACGGCAGAAAAGTGAGTAAAAATAATCTGAAACCGGGAGATTTAGTGTTTTTCAAAACGTCGCCGGGCGATCGTCATGTCGGCGTGTATGTCGGGGATCATCAGTTCATTCATGCCTCGAAAATTGAAGGCGTCACTATTTCATCACTGGATAATCAGTATTGGGTTGATCATTACGAAACCGCACGTCGTTTAGAACTGATGAGCTAAAAAAAAGGCGGATCCTTTCAGGAGATCCGCCCGTTTGTTTTGGATGGTTATTTATCTGACGAAGCCTGCCAAAGATTCAACTGACCATCCGCCACATGCTTATCAATCGCTGTCAGTTCTTCAGCGGTGAAGCGCAGATTATCCAGCGCTTTCACGTTTTCATCCAGTTGCTCAGGGCGGCTGGCACCAATCAGCACCGACGTCACGCGATCGTCTTTCAGCAGCCAGCTCAGCGCCATCTGCGCCATGGTCTGTCCGCGCTGCTGCGCCATCTCATTGAGCAACCGCAGGCTGTTCAGGTTATCTTCTGACAGCATTTGGGCGTTCAGCCCGCGCACCTTATTCCCTTCCACCTGCATGCGCGAGCCGTCAGGGATGCCGTTGAGATACTTGCCGGTCAGCAACCCCTGCGCCAGCGGCGTAAAGGCGATGCAACCTGCGCCATTTTGGTCCAGCGTATCCAGCAAACCACTCTTATCCACCCAGCGGTTCAGCAGATTGTATGACGGCTGATGGATCAGCAGCGGTACTTTCAGCTCACGCAGTAACTCCGCCATGATCTGGGTACGTTCCGGCGAGTAAGAGGAGATCCCGACATACAATGCCTTACCGCTTTGCACCGCATAAGCCAGCGCCGCTGCGGTTTCTTCCATCGGCGTTTCTTCATCCACCCGGTGCGAATAGAAGATATCGACGTAATCCAGCCCCATGCGTTGCAGGCTCTGATCGAGGCTGGCCAGCAGATATTTGCGCGAGCCGCCGGAACCGTACGGTCCTGGCCACATGTCGTAACCGGCTTTGGTGGAGATGATCAGTTCATCGCGATATGGCGCGAAATCCTGCTTCAGCAAACGGCCAAAATTTTCTTCCGCAGAGCCCGGAGGCGGGCCGTAGTTATTCGCCAGATCAAAATGGGTGATGCCTAAATCGAAGGCTTTTTGCAGCAATGCACGCTGGGATTCCAGCGGACTGACATGGCCGAAGCTGTGCCACAGGCCAAGAGAAAGGGCAGGGAGTTGTAAACCGCTCTGACCGCAACGGCGGAATTGCATGGTTTCGTAACGGGAGGATGAGGCTTGATAGGGCGTCATGATGTTTCCTTTTTCTGATCGCGTAGGGTTTTGAAACACTGTTTCTATACTAACGCTGAGAAAAATAACGGCAACATCCGTTTTCCTCCTTCCCCTCTCACGAGGGGAAGGAGCTGTTTAGAAATCCCAGTCCTCGTCTTCGGTGTTGACGGCTTTGCCGATCACATACGACGAACCGGATCCGGAGAAGAAGTCATGGTTTTCGTCGGCGTTTGGCGATAATGCGGAGAGGATCGCCGGATTCACATCCGCCATGCTGGCCGGGAACAGGGCTTCGTAGCCGAGATTCATCAGCGCTTTGTTGGCGTTGTAATGCAGGAATTTCTTCACGTCTTCGCTCCAGCCTACACCGTCGTACAGTTCTTCGGTGTAGCGGATCTCGTTATCGTACAAATCCTGAATCAGATCAAACGCCTGCTCCTTGATCTGACGCTGACGCTCTTCGCTTTCCAGCGCCAGCGCTTTCTGGAATTTATAGCCGATGTAGTAACCGTGAACCGCTTCATCGCGGATGATCAGACGGATCAGATCGGCGGTGTTGGTCAGCTTGGCGCGGCTCGACCAGTACATCGGCAGATAGAAACCGGAATAGAACAGGAACGATTCGAGGAACACGCTGGCGACTTTCTTCATCAGCGGGTCTTCGCCGTCGTAATACGACAAAATGATTGCGGCTTTGTTTTGCAGCGCGACGTTTTCCTCGCTCCAGCGGTAGGCTTCATCCACGTCCACGGTGGCGCACAGCGTCGAGAAAATCGAACTGTAAGAACGCGCATGCACCGCTTCCATAAAGCAGATATTCGAGTAAACCGCTTCTTCGTGCGGTGTCACCGCGTCCTTCATTAGCGTCGGTGCGCCGACCACGTTTTGCACGGTATCCAGCAGCGTCAGGCCAGTAAACACGCGGATCGTCAGCTGTTTCTCTTTTGCGCTGAGCGTCGCCCAGGACGGAATATCGTTCGACAACGGCACCTTTTCCGGCAACCAGAAGTTCGACGTCAGGCGGTTCCACACTTCCAGATCTTTATCGTCCTGGATTTTGTTCCAGTTAATGGCTTTGCTGACCGGCTGTGGCACTAACAATTGTTTTACTGCGCTCATCTTTTAAATCCTTTCAGTCGGTTACAGCGTGCAGGAAACGCAGCCCTGAACTTCGGTGCCTTCCAGCGCCATCTGGCGCAGACGGATGTAATAAATGGTTTTGATGCCTTTGCGCCAGGCGTAAATCTGCGCTTTATTGATGTCGCGCGTGGTGGCGGTATCGCGGAAAAACAGCGTCAGCGACAGCCCCTGATCGACGTGCTGCGTGGCTTCGGCGTAGGTATCAATAATTTTTTCCGGGCCGATTTCATAGGCATCCTGGTAGTAATCCAGATTGTCGTTGGTCATAAACGCCGCCGGATAATACACACGGCCAATTTTGCCCTCTTTGCGGATTTCTACGCGGGACACAATCGGATGAATACTCGACGTCGAATTATTGATGTAGGAAATAGAACCGGTGGGCGGCACCGCCTGTAAATTCTGGTTATACAGGCCATGCTGCATCACGGAGGCTTTCAGCGCCGCCCAGTCTGCGGTGGTCGGAATGGCAATACCGGCATCTGCAAACAGTTCGCGCACGCGCTCTGTTTTCGGCTGCCATTTCGCCGCCAGTGCGTCATCGACATATTTGTCGAAATACGCGCCGCTGGCGTAAGTGGAATCGCTGAAGCCTTTAAACGACTGCTGGCGCTCGATGGCGATCTGGTTCGATGCGCGGATCGCGTGGAAAGCCACGGTGCAGAAATAGATATTGGTGAAATCCAGACCTTCTTCCGAACCGTAGTAAATACGCTCGCGGCACAGGTAACCGTGCAAATTCATCTGGCCGAGGCCGATGGCGTGCGAATCCTGATTACCCTGATCAATAGATGGCACTGAGCGGATGTGGCTCATGTCAGACACCGCCGTCAGCGCACGAACCGCCATTTCGACAGTATTGCCGAAATCCGGTGAATCCATCGCCGAAGCGATATTCAGCGAACCGAGGTTACAGGAAATGTCTTTGCCAGTTTCCTGATAAGACAGGTCTTCGCCGTAGATCGTCGGCGAATTCACCTGCAAAATCTCCGAACACAGGTTGCTCATATTGATGCGACCTTTGATCGGATTGGCGCGGTTAACCGTGTCTTCAAACATCATGTACGGGTAGCCGGATTCGAACTGAATTTCCGCCAGCACCTGGAAGAATTCACGCGCGTTGATTTTGCTTTTATGAATGCGCTTGTCATTCACCATCTCGCGATACTTCTCGCTGATGCTGATTTCAGACATCGGCACGCCGTACACTTTCTCCACGTGATACGGCGAGAACAGGTACATATCTTCATTATTCTTCGCCAGTTCGAACGTGATATCCGGAATAACCACACCCAGAGACAGCGTTTTAATCCGGATTTTTTCGTCGGCGTTTTCGCGCTTAGTATCGAGGAAACGCAGAATATCCGGGTGATGGGCGTTCAGATAGACCGCCCCCGCGCCCTGGCGCGCACCGAGCTGGTTGGCGTAAGAGAAGGCATCTTCCAGCATCTTCATGATCGGAATAACGCCGGAAGACTGATTTTCGATGCGCTTAATCGGCGCGCCCACTTCACGAATGTTGGTCAGCATAAACGCCACACCGCCGCCGCGTTTGGAAAGCTGCAGCGCCGAGTTGACCGAGCGCCCGATGGATTCCATGTTGTCTTCAATGCGCAGCAGGAAGCACGACACCAGCTCACCGCGCTGTTTTTTGCCGCAGTTGAGGAACGTCGGCGTGGCAGGCTGGAAACGGCCGGAAATGATCTCATCAACAAAATGCCCGGCGAGCTGAATGTCGCCGCGCGCCAGCGTCAATGCCACCATGCACACGCGATCTTCATAACGTTCAAGGTAGCGTTTGCCGTCGAAGGTTTTCAGCGTGTAGCTGGTGTAATACTTGAACGCGCCCAGAAACGTCTGGAAGCGGAATTTTTTGGCGTAAGCCTGTTTGAATAACGCTTTAATATCGTCAAACGCGTACTGATCCAGCACGGCGGCTTCGTAATAGCCTTCTTCCACCAGATAACGCAGTTTCTCCGCCAGATTGTGGAAAAACACCGTGTTCTGATTAACGTGTTGCAGGAAGTATTGGCGCGCGGCCAGGCGGTCTTTATCAAACTGGATCTGGCCGTTAGCGTCGAACAGATTCAGCATCGCGTTAAGCGCGTGATAGTCCGGGCCGCGGGTGCCGGGGTCGGTGATTGCTAGTTCTGTCGCTGCCAAAATTCTGTTACTCCCTGTCTGACCTTTGCAACGTCTTCCGGCGTTCCCAGCAACTCAAAACGGTACAGGTAAGGCACCTGACACTTTTGGGAAATAATATCGCCGGCAATACAATACGCTGCGCCGAAGTTGGTGTTTCCGGCAGCGATAACGCCGCGGATGAGTGAACGGTTATGTTCGTCGTTCAGAAAACGGATCACTTGTGTCGGCACCGCGCCTTTGGCCGAACCGCCGCCGTAGCTCGGCACCACCAGAATATACGGTAAGTCCACACGCAATTTTTCAGGCTGACGATCTACCGGGATACGGATCGCCGGCAATCCTGTTCTGCCGACGAAACGATGGGTGTTTTCTGAACTGCTGGAAAAATAGACCAACGGATTCATCCGCCAGCCCTCAGAACGCGTTCTGGAGCTGGCGCAGGGCGCTGATTTTGTCCGGACGGAAACCAGACCAGTGATCGTCACCGGCCACAATCACCGGAACCTGCTGATAGCCCATCGCACGAACCTGGCCGAGCGCCTGCTCATCCTGAGTCAAATCCACAACTTCGTAAGCGATGCCTTGTTTATCTAATGCACGGTAGGTCGCGTTGCACTGGACACAGTCTGGTTTACTGTAAATAATAATGCTCATGATTCGTATTTCCATCTTGTAAGAAATCAGAGACAATTTTTGCCTTACCGCTGTGCGGCTGCTTCAGCCGGGGAAAGGCGCGAGAGTCGGTGCCATCGTGGCGTCCCGATGAACTGAATACTAGATGTAGTGATTTGGATTTTCAACCACACAATATGTAGATTTTCTAAATTTGCTTATTGCAAAAGCGGCAAAGCCCGCAGGAAGCGGGCTGGCGAGGAAAAACTTTTTTTAGTTCAATTTTTAAGCGGTCAAATTACTGGCGCATACCCACCGCGAGGCGGTTAAACGCATTCATCAGACCGATGGCGAAGGTCAGTTCCGAGATTTCCACGTCGCTGAATTGCGCTTTCAGCGGCTCAAAGGCGTTGTCCGGTGCGCCGGTAGCGGCAACGAATGTCAGTGATTCGGCCCACGCCAGCGCGGCACGTTCACGCTCAGAATACACGTGGCTGACCTGCCAGCCCGCCAGCTGATCCAGTTTGGTCTGCGCGACTTCCATTTTACGCAACGCTTTGGAATGCATATCCAGGCAATAGGCGCAGCCGTTAATTTGTGACACACGCAGGAACGCCAGCTCGATAATCACGTTATCCAGCGGACCGTTTTCCAGTGCGCCGAGCGCGGCTTTCATCGGTTCCATCACCGAAGAAGACAGGGAATAGTAAGGCAGGCGAAGTGCAGTCATGATGATTTCCTCTGGGCGTTTCGGGCTAAACAGCGACGCAGGGTGCGTCTCAATGACCGCTACTTTACGCTGCGTATGGTCTATACTACAGGGCCATAAAATGTCTCTTTAAGCAGGTCATGAATGAACCGCTTCGACCTTGCCTTTCATCTCGATCCCCGACACAAAGCACCGCTTTACCGGCAGATTTATCAGCGGGTGAAACAGGCGATCATGGCAGGACAGCTTAAACGCGGCAGCCGTGTGCCGTCGGTGCGGGCGCTGGCCAGCGAACTCGGCGTGGCACGCGCCACGGTTGAAAATGCCTATGGCTTGCTGATGGCAGAAGGCTTTCTGCAAAGCCGCGGACAGGCCGGAACGGTAGTCAGCGCGCCGGAAAGTTTATCCGCCCCTGCACCCTCGCCGGTCAGAGAAGATGCCGGGCGTAAACCCGTCAACCCGATGTTACCTTCCGTTTCTTCCCTGCCTTTCCAGCTCGGGCTTCCGGCACTGGATGCGTTCCCGCGTGCGATCTGGTCGCGCATTGTTTCACGGCAAATTCGTCACACCAGCATGAATGATTTAGGCCATCCGCCGCTGGCAGGGACGGACGTTTTACGCCACGCCGTCGCCCGTTATCTGCAACTTTCCCGCGGATTTACCTGCCGTCCTGAACAGATATTTATTTGCGGCGGCTATGCGCCGGTGCTGGATTTGATCATCGGCAGCCTGCTGCAACCGGGCGACGGCGTCTGGCTGGAAGACCCGGGTTATCCGGTCACGCAGGCATTTTTCCGTGCCGCCGGTGCCACGCCGATGGCGGTGAATGTTGATGATGAAGGCATGAATGTTCCGCAGGCGGTGGCGCAGTTTGCGAACGCACGATTTGCCGTGGTGACGCCCGCTCATCAAAGTCCGACCGGTGTGACCATGAGTTTAGCGCGGCGTATGGCCTTGCTGGATTGGGCAGCGCAGCAACAGGCGTGGATTATCGAAGATGATTACGACAGCGAGTTCCGCTATCACGGCCAGCCTTTGCCTTCGCTGAAAAGCCTCGATACGCAGGGAAGGGTGATTTACGCGGGAACATTCAGCAAAGTGATGTTTCCGGCGCTTCGCTGTGGATATGTCGTGGTGCCGGACAGCCTGGTGGAAAAAATCGAAGCGTATTGCCCGCTGCGAATTTGCGGAACGCCGCCTCTGGTGCAAAGCAGTATCGCGGAATTTATCGAGCAGGGGCATTTCTACCGGCATCTGAAACGGATGCGTCAGCTTTATGCTGAGCGGCGCGGCTATCTGGAAAAGGCGCTGACGGCGGCGTTTCCGGCGGACATATTACGTGTGAGCCAGCAGGTCGGCGGGATCCAGCTTTGCACCACACTGAATGCCGCACTGGACGATGCGCTGATCGCCACAAATGCCCGTGAACAGGGGCTGGCAGTGCAGGCGCTGTCCGACTGGCAGGTTGAGCGCCACGTGAGGGGCGAGGCTTTACGTCCGAATGGCCTGCTGATGGGATTTGTGAATATCAGTTCGCAGCAACAGGCGGACGGGCTGGTGCAGCGGCTGGCGGCAGTGCTTGAAAACAGCCGCTGATCAGTGCGGCATCCGCCGCTATCAGCAGGTACTGGAGCTGGAAAACGGCTCGGATGATGGCGATGAATATGACTATTCTCCGGCGCGCGATGAGTGGCTGCTCACGTCCGGCAACCTGGTGGCCGGGGTCAGCTATCAGCATCAGCCGTGGCGATGAAACGCAGGCATCTTCTCAACATAAAAAAGGTGACCTGGGGACGTTTAAATCCTGTCAGTCAAAGAGTTTTCGCGTTCATTTTTAACGTTAAAGGGATCCAAAAATAGAAAACGGAGCCCGAAGGCTCCGTCGTCTTTTTTTAGCAATCGCGCGGCAATGAGGGAGCCACACGGATGTTTCAGGTTTTTAAGCCATATTCCCGACACAGGAGTGAAACATCACAAATTGCCTTTTACGTTAGCGGCGTCCCAAAAGAACACCGATAACAATACCGATTGCGGCACCGGCACCGACGCCATACCACGGATTATCTTTCACATAATCATTGGCAGTGGCCGCCGCATCGCGTGCCTGCTGACTTAATTTTTCGCTGTTGAAACGCGCACGGGTTTCACGCAATACACCCTGTGCTTTGCTGCGGATTTTATCCAATTCATCCTTGGATTTATCACCTGCAGACTGAAGCACTTCATCCAGCGTGTCCGCCAGCAGGGTTACGTCCTGATCGATATTTTTTTCTACTTTATCTGTTCTCTTAAACATTCCGTCTCTCCTTGTGTGACTGTTGTATTAAGCATAGACCATAATGTTGTACCGGATGGTTCTTTAAGGACAAATGTCTATGATTTCGGACCTTTTCAGGCCATGGCACTGTGTCAGAAGTCAGGCGGGACGAGGGCTGGCGTGATGCGGCTCAGATTTCTCTGCAAAACAAAATCCGCGTTACAGCCGATAACATTTTTAGCCCGTTTTGAAGGCCAAACCTGTTTATACTGTTTATTCCACTCTCAGTGATCTCATTTTCGGGTCCGCCCATGTCTTTAAGTACATTGCGTTCTAACGCTCTGCTCAACAAACGCATTTTGTCGTTCATGCTGTTCACTTTCGTTGTTTATCTGACCATTGGTTTGCCGCTCGCGGTGTTGCCGGGCTTTGTGCATAACACGCTGGGATATAACTCGGTGCTGGCGGGGCTGGTGATCAGTGTTCAGTATTTCTCGACGCTCATCAGCCGGCCGCACGCCGGGCGATATGCCGATCTCCTTGGCCCGAAACGGGTGGTCATTTTTGGCCTTATTTGCTGCGGGATCAGCGGTATTTTTTACGCGATGGCGTTTTGGTTTTCGGCGTTTCCGCTGGCGAGTCTGCTGATGCTCTGTGTTGGCCGCATCTTTCTGGGTGTCGGTGAAAGCTTCGGCAGCACCGGAACTACGCTGTGGGGAATTGGTGCGGTAGGCGCGAAACATACCGCACGCGTGATTTCCTGGAATGGTGTGGCGACTTACGGCGCAATGGCCGTCGGTGCGCCGCTCGGCGTGTTACTCAACCATGCTTACGGGCTGATGGGGGTGGCGGTACTGATTATCGTCGCTGCCGCGTTTGCCGCCATACTGGCCAGCATGAAAGCCGCGATTTCCGTCACCGCCGGTAAGCGGATTGCATTCAAAGCGGTGGTCGGGCGCATCTGGCTGTATGGCCTCGGGCTGGGATTCGGCACCATCGGGTTCGGCGTTATCGCCACCTTTATTACCCTTTACTACGCTGATAAAGGCTGGAGCGGGGCGGCATTCACGCTCACCTTATTCAGCCTCGGATTTGTCGGCGCGCGCCTCGTCTTCGGCAACATGATTAACCGGTTCGGCGGCCTGCGGGTCTCACTGGTGTCCTTTGTGTTTGAAGTCGCAGGGTTACTGATGATCTGGCTGGGACACGATCCGTTGTCGGTGCAACTGGGCGCCTTTCTTACCGGTTCCGGCTTCTCGCTGATTTTCCCTGCGCTGGGTGTGGAAGCGGTAAAACAGGTACCGCCACAAAATCAGGGCACGGCGCTGGGGCTATATTCCGCCTTTCTGGATCTGGGGCTCGGTATTACCGGACCAGTAGCCGGGCTGATTATTTCGCATTTTGGGACGCCGTCTATTTATCTTGCGGCGGCATTTATGGTGGTGATTGCCTGGCTGCTGACCCTCAGATTATGGGTAAATACTTCGCGGCAATCTCCTGCTGATTAACCCTTCAAATTTCAGGGTTAAGGCATTTAGATAAATCCTAAATACGCCGAAATCGGGGATAAACGCATTGTCTGGCAGAGTTATTGCGGTAAGGTCGCCTTGCGGTTAAAGAAGCGAGGAGCAACCATGTATTTACGGCCAGATGAAGTGGCACGTGTTTTAGAAACCTCAGGGTTTGAACGTGATTTTATTGATGATAAAGCTTACGGTTACCGCCGGGGCGAGCATTATGTGTATGTAAACCGGGAAGCGCGGTTTGGCCGGACTGCCCTGGTAATACACCCGGCGCTGAAAGAGCGCAGTGAGCGTTTTGCTGAACCCACAGCATCGTTTCGCAGCAGTGAAGCCTACAAGAATTTCCCGCTGGATGTCTCCAGCGACAATGAAACTTACTATGGCATTTGCCATGGTTTCAGTTCACGCCAGATCCTGGCGAGCTATCTGGACAACGTGTTCAGATAATCCGGCGACGGAACAGAAACAGACAGCGCTGATTTCACCAGCGCTGTTTCCTCAGGTTTTTATCTCATTTCAGCGGCAACAAAATATCGGTTTGCTGCGCATGCTCCGGTAATTCCTGATCAAGATGCAGGTAGCGGAAATAAACCGGAAAATCCCGTAATTCCTCTCCGCTGTGCGGCAACCATTCGCGATAAAGATAATAAACACTGTCACTTATCCGGTCATACGCTCCGACGTGTCGAACCACCGCGCAACGTCCACCCGGCAGCGTTTTGCCGATCACTCCCTGCGGATTTTCCGGCACGGTGCCATTAGCCTGCGGGTTAAGTTCGCCGCAGACATCGAAGCGGAATTCCTCGCCCGGCGTGACCAGCGGATCGTTATACGGAATACCGTAAGTGCCGCGCTGTGTGTAATCCGAAAGCCCGGAAGCTTTGCGCCATTCGATAAACGTTGCGACCGTATTGCTCACCCGCATCGGATCCCCGAGATGTTCCAGCACCGCGACCTGCATGGGTTCCACTTCAATGATTTTGACTTCCATATTTTCCAGCCTCTGCTGATTTTCCCTGCCGGGAAATTGAAAATGCACATGCCAGTCGACCCAGACAGGATTTTTGCGAAACCCGCTGGGGCTCAGGCCAAAAGTGTTCCTGAAGGCACGGGAAAACGACTCCGGATTTTCAAATCCGGCATCCAGCGCGATACCAATCACCTTCTCGTGCGGGTTTTGTACCAGCCGGAACGAGGCGCGTTTCAGGCGCATCAGCGTGATGTAGCGGCTGACGCTGACCCCACAGAACTGGCTGAACTGCCGGTGAAAGTGAAAACGTGAGAAACAGGCGACTTCACTTAGTTGCTCCACGGTCATCGGACTGTCCAGATGCTGTTCTATATAGGTAAATACCTGCTGAAAACGTCGCTGATAAAGCTGGCTTTTGTCGTGATTCATTTCCTCTCCTTCATGGCGTTTACTTTGCCCGCCGTATGAGGGGTTGTCCTGACTGAGATTGCTTTTTCAATGCAGCAGAAAAGAAAATGGCCCGGATAAGGGCCATTTCTGAGGCGAACCGGAACGTTAAACCAGATGGATTTGGTTATAGGTTTCGTTGTAGTCGCGGCGAAACTGCGCCAGCTCGAAGGGTTCGATATCCAGTTCGGCAAAATAGAACAGCGCCAGCTCGGCGTGTTCGCTGCTTAACTGTGGCGGCAGATGCGCGCGCACTAAAATGTTTCGCCAGCGGACGATATTCTCTTCCGAGGGATCTTTAATAAACGTCTGATAAATAAAAACAACATAAGCAGCTTTGCGGATTTCTTCAGCATAGCCACCGCTGATTGAGCGGATAAACATCTGGCTCTGACGTTTACCCATTTCCAGCAACATGGAATCGATATAAACCGGCTTTATTTTCAACAGACTGGCGAGAGAATCATTCGCTTTACGGGTATCTGCTGTCATAAACCAATAACCCACAATAAAAACCACAACAATTGCAGCAAGCATAATCCATATCATTCTGGACTCTGGCCTCCGGCCTTTTCTGGCGTGATGTGAAAGGTGCATGCAACACCCGATGCTGCGAGTTTATCTGCTAATCAGGGTAAATACGTGAAGGAGTGACAAAGAATTTTCGCTTCGTGAAGGTGCTGAGCCTTCACGAAGCGGGGTTTGGCCCTAATGAGCCGGTGTTTGCTGGCACAGATACTGATAAATTTGCTGAGTATCTTTATCCGAGCACAGACGCGTACCGATATTGAGTGTTGCCGCGCTACCGGCGGCCACGCCAAAGCGAACCATGTCGAGTAAATCAGCCCCTTCGGCCAGTTTGAGGGTCATCGCGCCGACCATGCTGTCACCTGCGCCAACGGTACTCATTTTTTTCACCGGCGGCGGGACAACCTGGAATGAGCTGTTCGCGTCCACGGCCAGCGCACCCTGCGGCCCCAGTGAAACGACCACGCGTTCAGCACCACCGTCACGGATAATTTGCTGAGCTGCAGCCAGAACATCCCCCGGATTTTCCAGAGAATGCCCGACCAGCGCGGCCAGTTCATTCTGGTTCGGTTTGACCAGCGCCAGCCCGCCGAGCTTCAGGCCTGCGGCCAGTGCATCACCCGAACTGTCAAGAATGCAGCGTAAACCGGCTTTCTGCGCTTTCCTGATTAACTCTGTCAGTGCCGTAATGTGCGTGCCCGGTGGCAAACTGCCGCTGATGACCAGTATTGAGCCGGCTGGGATCTTTTCGATTTTCGCGCTAAGGCCCGCAAATTCAGCCTCCGTAAGTCGCGCGCCCGGCATCACGAAACGATACTGTTCGCCGGTATTTTCGGTGTGAACGTGCAGGTTCTGGCGGGTCCAGTCCTGGGTTTCCAGTGTGTCTGTGGTGATCCCCTCGTCGCGCAGCAACTGAACCAGATGTGCACCTGTCGGGCCTCCCGTCGGAAATAATGCGGTAGCCTGGCCGCCCAGATAAACAATGGCACGCGCTACATTAATACCGCCGCCGCCGGGTTCGAACACGGGGGCCGTACAACGCAATTTACCTTCCGGGTAAATCTTAGGGGTGAGAGTGGCACTGTCGAGCGAAGGTGCCAGTGTGAGTGTGACTATTTTGGTCATTATCGTTCCCTCAATTTTCCAAAAACTGAATTCAGGTTAGCATCCTGACCTGTTTTTGCAGCACCTGATTGGCGATTTAACGCGCGAGATCAAACTCCCTTGCGGTTCAACATAATGTCACTGTAAGGTCACTCCATGTTCATTGAATCAGTATAAAAAGCATGAACTTTTAAGGAGTGAAAGATGGCCAGAAACATTGAGATCAAAGCCAGAGTAGATGATTTCTCTGCGCTGTATGAAAAAATCGCGCTGCTTTCCGATGGATTGCCGGACATCATTGAGCAGGACGACACTTTTTTCGTGTGTCCGCACGGACGCCTGAAATTGCGCACATTAGCGCCTGATCGCGGCGAGCTGATTTTCTATCAGCGTCCTGACAAGGCGGGACCGAAAACCAGCTTCTACACACTTTCAGAAACGCATGATCCTGACAGTCTGCGCGAAACTCTGACGCTGGCCTATGGCGCTGCCGGACGGGTCATCAAACAGAGGACTCTTTTTATGATCGGACAAACCCGTCTGCATCTCGACAGGGTAAAAGGGCTGGGCGATTATCTGGAATTCGAGGTTGTGCTTGCGGATGATGAAACGCCTGAGCAGGGCATTGTCATTGCAGAAGACTTACTGGAAAGGTTGGGGATTGACCGCCAGGAACTGGTGGATCAGGCGTATGTGGATTTGCTGAATGCGAAAGGCAAACACCTTCACGAGTAAATTTATAATCACCGCCTTCATATCAGGAAGGCGGCAATAGGTTGAAAGTTAATTCTTTTCTTCCAGCGAATACGGCAGCGGCTGAATGCTCAACTGGCTGGTCGCGTCATCGCGCACCCGCAGACTGGCATCGGCTTCCAGATCGTTATTCAGCACGGCCTGAACCCAAAGCGTGCCGTCGCTGAGCTGAACGGCTGCCAGAACGGTGCCGGTCCGGCGCCAGTTTTCACCCAGTTGCAGTTCGAGATCGTCCGCCGGGGCAGGCACTTTGCTCGCTTTGCCTGCCAGCCAGTACAATGCACGTTTGTTCGCACCGCGGTATTTTGCTCGCGCCACCATTTCCTGCCCGGCGTAGCAGCCTTTGGTAAAGCTGATGCCATCGAGCGCATGAATATTGGTGGCCTGCGGGATAAATTGCACGGCGTTGGCGGTATCAATCACCGGGAACCCGGCTTCGATATCCAGCGCCAGCCATTGCTGGCTGTCGTTGCGTTGTGCCTGTTCACCCAGTTCTTCCACCACCTGACGGGCTTTTTCCGGGCTGGTGACAATCAGATAACGTTCGGCTGGCAGGGAGAAATGCAGCAGTGTGGTTTCATCTTGTTGTACGACCTGCTGTTCAGCCGTTGGCAAGGTTGAAAAAAGCCCGGTCAGAGCAGCACTGGCCTGAAAACCTGCCACACCGAGTAACACCACATCATCATCGGCAGTGAACGTCACTTTAGAAAATACGGCGTACTTTTTGATTTCTGTAAGCTGTGTGTCACGCAAATTGCGGCGTTCAATAAACGCCATACCATCGCCACGCTTGAACAGGCGCAAATTACTCCACATTTTCCCTTTCGCATCACAGTGCGCACAGAGAATATGCTGATCGGCGGCCAGCGCATCGACATCCGCAGTGACCTGGCCTTGCAGGTATTTCACGGTGTCTGCGCCGGTCATGGTCACCAGTGCCCAGTCTTCCAGTGAAATCAATGTCAGCGGCAGGTGCGAAGACGCTGAAGGTTTTTGCGGTGGAAAGGGAAATTCGTTAGCCATTTTCTAATCCCGGTCAATGAAATGTGACTGATGCCCCATGGTAAAAGAGCCCATCCGCTTTGAAAACAGTTATTGGTGCCTTTTCCAGGACGCCTTCCAGAGAATGTAAGACAAACGACAGGTTTGCATCAGGTTTTCCAGCACATCACAGAGATTGACAAAACAGGGCACTGAAAAGTTACGCCCCTGCGCAACGGGCTGTTAGAATCGCTTTCTATATAAAAGAATTCTCATTCTGTATCCTAAAAAAGAGTCTTGTTATGGAAAGCAAAAACCAACTGGATATTAATAATCGTTCCCGCGTTCACTGGGCCTGCCGTCGTGGCATGCGCGAGCTGGATATCTCCATCATGCCGTTCTTCGAATATGAATATGATTCGCTGAGCGAGACCGATAAAGAAGTATTTGTCCGCTTGCTGACCTGTGATGATCCGGATCTGTTCAACTGGCTGATGAATCACGGCGAACCGAAAGACACCGAATTGCAGCGTATGGTCGCCCTTATTCAGACTCGAAACAAAGCCCGTGGCCCTGTGGCGATGTGATCTCAGGGTGTCCTGGCGCAGTCAGCTTATTTCACTGGGATGTTACGGTGCAGTGATGTTGCTGATTTTGCTGGCACCCTGGCCTGCGGGTTACTGGCCGGTATGGATGACGTTGCTTTTGCTGGTGTTGTTTGAATGCATCCGCAGCCAGCGGCGTATTACAGCACGCACAGGTGAAATGATCCTGCTCGAGGATGACCGTCTTTTATGGCGCGGCCATGAATGGCAGATTAAACAGCCGGTATGGATGATAAGCCACGGCGTACTGCTCTCGCTTCGTCGCGAAAAACGTAAAGGCGGGCTGGCGCAGGCGATGCGCAGTTCAAGGCAGCGGTTATGGCTGGCGTCGGACAGCATGAGTCTGGAAGAGTGGCGGCGGTTGCGACAGATATTGCTCAGTGGCACTCCGCGTAGCCCGGTAAAACCGGGCTGAGAGGGGCATGTCCATGGAAGGCTGACGCCGTGTTCTTATGCTGCGTTAAAGCAGGGCGTCCATTTCCAGCAGGATCTGTTCGCACCATTGTTGCAGGCGCTCTTCGGTGAGATCGAACTGGTTCACATCATCCAGAGCCAGCCCGACGAAATGCTTGCCGTCCGCACTCAGCGGTTTCGGGCTGGTAAACTCAAAGCCTTCTGTCGGCCAGAAACCAATGAAATGCACGCCAAGGGGAACCAGCTGATGATAAAGCATGCCGAGCGCGTCAAGGAACCATTCGCCGTAGCCGAGTTGGTCGCCCATGCCGTACATGGCGACGATTTTGCCGCGTAGTTTCAGCGTTGGGAGTTGATTCCAGACCGCTTCCCAGTCTTCCTGGATTTCGCCAAAATCCCATGTCGGGATGCCCAGGATCAGGATGTTGTAATCTTCCATTCTGTCGGGATCAACATCTTTTATGTTATGCAAATCAACCAGTTCTTCGCCCAAAATATCGCGGATTTTTTCCGCTGCCATTTCGGTATAACAGGTGCTGGAACCGTAGAAAAGTCCGATCTTCATACTTGCTGCCATAACGTTATCAGAATACGAATGGCAGCCAGTGTAGCAGATTTGGGCGCATGAAAGGCATAATGGCCGTCGTGAGTAAGAGGAGTCGGGATGCCAAAACAAGATAATGCGAATCCTCAGGATGTTACGCCTGAGCCGGTGACACCAGCGGTTAATGAGGCCGATCAGAGCCTGACTGAGCAGTTTCTGGATATGCTCTGGATCGAGCGCAATCTCGCGGAAAATACGCTGTCATCCTACCGTCAGGATCTGAAATCATTGCTGGGCTGGCTGCATCATAACAATACCGATCTCCTGCATGTCAGCGCCGAAGATTTACAGTTGTTCCTCTCCGAGCGCATTGAGGGCGGATACAAAGCCACCAGCTCAGCACGGTTGCTTAGCGCGATGCGTCGCCTCTTTCAGTACATGAACCGTGAGTCCGTGCGTCAGGATGACCCGACCGCGCTGTTGTCTTCGCCTAAATTACCGCAACGCCTGCCGAAAGATCTCAGTGAGGCGCAGGTAGACGCATTGCTGGCGTCACCGAGTGTCGATGTGCCTCTTGAACTGCGTGATAAAGCCATGCTGGAGCTGCTTTACGCCACCGGTTTGCGTGTTTCGGAACTGGTCGGGCTGACGCTCAGTGATCTGAGCCTGCGCCAGGGTGTGGTGCGGGTTATCGGTAAAGGCAACAAAGAACGGCTTGTGCCGATGGGCGAAGAAGCCGTGTACTGGATCGAAAATTATTTCGAACACGGCAGGCCGTGGCTGCTGAACGGACAATCGCTGGATGTCGTGTTCCCCAGCAACCGGGCGCAGCAAATGACACGCCAGACGTTCTGGCATCGCATCAAACACTATGCGATTCTTGCGGGCATTGATGCGGAGCGGTTGTCTCCCCACGTTCTGCGCCACGCTTTCGCCACCCACTTATTAAATCACGGTGCGGATCTGCGCGTCGTGCAAATGTTGTTAGGTCACAGTGACTTATCGACCACACAAATCTATACCCATGTAGCGACTGAACGACTCAAACTGCTACATCAACAACATCATCCCCGTGCATAACAGGCCGGAGAAAAAGGACGACATGATGAAAAAAGGTTTAATGCTGCTGACACTTCTGGCTGCGTGTATGAGCTCCGCGGTCCATGCTGATGAAGCAGCAATCAAAGCCACGCTGGGCAAACTGGGCATGAGCCATGCCGACATCCAGCCTTCGCCGGTAACCGGCCTGAGTGCGGTTTCTACCGACAGCGGCACCCTTTACATTACCGACGACGGCAAACACGTTTTGCAAGGCCCGCTGTATGACGTCAGCGGCAGCCATCCGGTTAACGTCACCAACAAAGCGCTGGTGAAGAAGATGGATGCGTTACAAAACGAGATGATCATTTATAAAGCCAAAAACGAAAAGCATGTGATCACGGTGTTTACCGATATCACCTGCGGCTATTGCCACAAGCTGCACCAGCAGATACAGGACTATAACGATCTTGGCATAACCATCCGTTATCTGGCCTTCCCGCGTCAGGGGCTGAATTCCAAAACCGAGAAAGACATGCAATCTATCTGGTGCACAGGCAACCGCAAAACCAACTTTGATGCGGCAATGCGCGGCGATGACATCACGCCGGCAACCTGTAAAACCAGTGATATTGCGAAGCAATTTGAGCTGGGCGTTCAGTTCGGCGTGACAGGCACTCCGGCCATCGTGCTGGCAGACGGAACTTTGATCCCTGGTTATCAGCCGCCGAAAGAAATGGCTGCCATGCTCGACCAGCAGGATCCTTCACATAAAACCGGTGGTTGATTTTTCGTGACCTTGCAGACTCAACTTCGCCGTCGTGAGGCGGCGACTGGCGTGGATCTTCCCGCCGAACTCTCCCCGCTGTTACGCCGGCTGTATCTCGCCCGCGGTGTGACACAAAGCCAGGAGCTGGAGCGCGGCGTGCGCGGTATGCTGCCTTATCAGCAGCTTGATGGCATTGATACTGCCGTTGCCTTGCTGCAAAAAGCGCTGGCTGAGCGTCTGCGCATAATTATCGTTGGCGACTTCGATGCCGATGGCGCGACCAGTACGGCGCTGACGTTGCTTTCCTTGCGCAGCATGGGCTGCGGTAATCTGGATTATCTGGTGCCGAACCGTTTTGAAGACGGTTATGGTCTCAGCCCGGAAGTGGTTGAACAGGCGGCGTCGCGCGGTGCAGAGTTGATCCTCACCGTCGATAACGGCATTTCTTCTCACGCGGGCGTGACGCTCGCCCATGAAAAAGGCATTCAGGTGCTGATCACCGATCACCACTTGCCGGGCGAAATATTGCCGGATGCCGAAGCGATCATTAACCCTAATCTGGTCGGTTGCGAGTTTCCGTCCAAATCGCTGGCGGGTGTCGGTGTGGCGTTTTATCTGATGCTGGCGCTGCGCAGTGCATTACGCGAAAGTGGCTGGTTTGAACAAAACGGTCTGGCGATCCCCAATCTCGCGGAGCATCTGGATCTGGTGGCGCTCGGCACCGTCGCGGATGTCGTGCCGCTTGATACCAACAATCGCATCATGGTGTATCAGGGGCTGAACCGCATTCGTGCCGGAAAATGCCGTGCGGGGATCCGCGCGTTGCTGGAAGTGGCCGGGCGCGAAGCCCGTACGCTGTGCGCCAGTGATTTAGGTTTTGCGCTTGGACCACGGCTGAATGCCGCCGGACGTCTTGATGATATGTCGGTTGGCGTGGCGCTGTTACTCAGTGAAGACATCGGTCAGGCGCGTGCGCTGGCAAGCGATCTGGATGCGCTGAATCAGACCCGCCGTGAGATAGAGCAGGGCATGCAGGTCGAAGCGCTGGCGCTGTGTGGCAAGCTGGAAAGCAGTACCGACGCGCTGCCGTTCGGGCTGGCGATGTATCATCCTGAGTGGCATCAGGGGGTGGTCGGCATTCTGGCATCACGTCTGAAAGAGCGTTTTAATCGCCCGGTGATTGCGTTCGCACCGGCGGGTGAAGGCATTCTGAAAGGGTCCGGTCGTTCGATTGCCGGATTGCATATGCGCGATGCGCTGGAACGTCTCGATACGCTTAATCCCGGTCTGATGATGAAATTCGGCGGACACGCGATGGCAGCCGGTTTGTCGCTGGAAGAGAGCAAGTTCGACGAATTTCGTGATCGTTTCGCTGCACTGGTCGGTGAATGGCTGGATCCTTCGCATCTGGAAGGTGTGGTCTGGTCGGATGGCGAGCTGTCGGCCCGTGAACTGACGATTGATACGGCTGAAATGCTGCGCGACGGCGGCCCGTGGGGACAGGCGTTCCCGGAACCGACCTTTGACGGCAGGTTCCGTATCCTGCAACAGAAACTGCTGAAAGAGCGTCATCTCAAGCTGATGATTGAACCCGTCGGCGGCGGTCCGTTGCTCGATGGTATTGCTTTTAATATCGATCCGACTTTCTGGCCGGACAGCAGCATCCGCGAAGTGCAACTGGCCTACCGGCTGGATATCAATGAATTTCGGGGAAATCGCAGCGTTCAGTTGATTATCGAACATTTATGGCCGAAATAAGCGATTTACGCCGGTAATAAACCCTGCAAAAAAACGGCTCCTTGCTATAAAAAGACCGCTAATTCCGTTAGAATCTGCGGTTCGAATGGCATTGGGCCAACTCCGAATCTAACGTAAGACGCGAAAAATCATGTTTGAAATTAATCCGGTTAAAAACCGCATTCAGGACCTGTCCGAGCGGACAGTCGTTCTTCGGGGGTATCTTTGACTATGATGCCAAGAAAGAACGCCTCGAAGAAGTAAACGCCGAGCTGGAACAGCCGGACGTCTGGAACGAGCCAGAACGCGCGCAGGCGCTGGGCAAAGAACGTTCCTCACTGGAAGCTATTGTTGAAACCATCGATGAGTTGTTGCAGGGCGCGGAAGATGTGACCGGCCTACTGGAACTGGCGGTAGAAGCCGACGATGAAGACACTTTCAATGAAACGGTTGCCGAACTCGACGTACTGACCGCCAAACTGGAACAGCTTGAATTCCGCCGCATGTTCTCCGGTGAATACGACAGCGCGAGCTGCTATCTCGATATCCAGGCTGGTTCCGGTGGTACGGAAGCACAGGACTGGGCGAGCATGTTGCTGCGTATGTATTTGCGTTGGGCAGAAGCCAAAGGTTTCAAAACTGAAGTTATTGAAGAATCTGACGGTGAAGTCGCTGGCCTGAAATCCGCGACTATCAAGATCATCGGTGATTATGCGTTTGGCTGGCTGCGTACGGAAACCGGCGTTCATCGCCTGGTGCGTAAAAGCCCGTTTGATTCCGGCGGTCGTCGCCATACCTCGTTCAGTTCCGCGTTTGTGTATCCGGAAGTGGATGACGACATCGAAATCGAAATTAACCCTGCCGACCTGCGTATCGACGTATACCGTGCGTCCGGTGCGGGTGGTCAGCACGTCAACAAAACGGAATCTGCGGTACGTATTACCCACCTTCCGACCAACATTGTGACCCAGTGTCAGAACGACCGCTCCCAGCATAAAAACAAAGATCAGGCCATGAAGCAGATGCGTGCGAAGCTTTATGAGTATGAGATGCAAAAGAAAAATGCGGACAAACAGCAGCTGGAAGACACCAAGTCTGACATCGGCTGGGGCAGCCAGATTCGTTCTTACGTGCTGGATGATTCCCGTATTAAAGATTTACGCACGGGCGTCGAAACGCGAAATACGCAGGCCGTACTGGATGGCGACCTGGATAAATTCATTGAGGCAAGTTTGAAAGCCGGGTTATGAGGAACCAAAATGTCTGAGCAACAACCAGCAGCGCAAAGCGCAGAAAACGTACCAGATCTTAACAACGAGCTGAAATCTCGTCGTGAGAAGCTGGCTTTACTGCGCGAATCCGGTATCGCTTTCCCTAACGATTTCCGTCGTGACAGCATCTCTGATGAATTGCATGCGAAATATGGCGAAAAGACCAACGAAGAACTGGAAGCATTAAACATCGAAGTCACCGTGGGTGGCCGTATGATGACCCGCCGTATTATGGGCAAAGCATCTTTCGTGACCCTGCAGGATGTCGGTGGCCGTATCCAGCTTTACGTTGCGCGTGATGACCTCGCAGAAGGCATCTACAACGAGCAATTCAAGAAATGGGATCTGGGCGATATCCTGGGTGCGACCGGTAAACTGTTCAAAACCAAGACCGGCGAACTGTCGATCCATTGTTCTGAACTGCGTCTGCTGACCAAAGCACTGCGTCCGTTGCCGGACAAATTCCACGGCTTGCAGGATCAGGAAGCGCGTTACCGTCAGCGTTATCTCGACCTGATCGCTAACGAAGATTCCCGTAAGACCTTCAAAATCCGTTCTCAGATCATGTCTGGCATCCGCAGCTTTATGGTGGAAAACGGCTTCATGGAAGTCGAAACCCCGATGATGCAGGTGATCCCTGGCGGTGCGGCAGCGCGTCCGTTCATCACTCACCACAATGCGCTCGATATCGACATGTACCTGCGTATCGCGCCGGAACTGTATCTGAAGCGTCTGGTTGTCGGTGGCTTCGATCGCGTGTTCGAAATCAACCGTAACTTCCGTAACGAAGGCGTTTCTCCGCGTCACAACCCAGAGTTCACCATGATGGAACTCTACATGGCGTACGCGGATTACAAAGACCTGATTGTTCTGACCGAGACTCTGTTCCGCACCCTGACTGAATCTGTTCTGGGCAGCAGCGTTGTGCAGTACGGCGACCAGACTTTCGATTTCGGCAAGCCTTTCGCCAAGCTGACCATGCGTGAAGCGATCTGCAAATACCGTCCGGAAACTAACGTGGCTGATCTCGACGATCTGGCAAAAGCGACCGCTATCGCAGAATCACTCGGTATCAAAATCGAGAAGAGCTGGGGTCTGGGCCGTATCGTGACCGAGATCTTCGAAGAAACCGCCGAAGCACAGCTGATCCAGCCAACCTTCATTACCGAGTACCCGGCAGAGGTTTCTCCGCTGGCGCGCCGTAATGACGTGAACCCTGAAATCACTGACCGTTTCGAGTTCTTCATCGGTGGCCGTGAAATCGGTAATGGTTTCTCTGAGCTGAACGACGCAGAAGACCAGGCACAGCGCTTTGCTGATCAGGTTTCTGCGAAAGATGCAGGCGACGACGAAGCGATGTTCTACGACGAAGACTACGTGACAGCGCTGGAACATGGCCTGCCACCGACTGCGGGTCTGGGTATTGGTATCGACCGTATGGTTATGCTGTTCACCAACAGCCACACCATCCGCGACGTTATCCTGTTCCCGGCAATGCGTCCGCAGACACAGAAATAAGCTCTCCTCAGAAACACAAAAAGGGCGCTCCGGCGCCCTTTTCCATGCCACAGATCACGGCATATGCTAACTGCTTAAAACTCCAGCGCTTATCCGCAATCACGTCTTGCTCCGCCGTCGTAACCGGTTATAATGCCACTCGCACACCGATGCGGGTGTAGTTCAATGGTAGAACGAGAGCTTCCCAAGCTCTATACGAGGGTTCGATTCCCTTCACCCGCTCCAAAAGCTTCTTCCTCAAATCTGTTCAATACCCCAAAAAAATTCACTACCCGACTCCGTTTATTCGTCTTCCTGTGACGACGTTTTGCATATCCCAAATTTGGTCTGATAACTAAAAAAATGATGCAAATCAGCTCCCTTCCTTGGGGTATTAAGGTCAGATCGCAATGCGGAAACATCGACTGTTTTAGGGTTTGCGAAACCCCCACCCAGCCTCCCCCTTCGCAGGAGGAGGAGCACACCTGCAATCTCTGCAACTCCTTGCAAACCATTAAATTTATCTGGAATCATCACCTCAGTTTCGTTCTTAGCCACTTGGTTTAGTCACGCGCTTTACGCTATAGTCGCGTCGCTGCGGCAAAATCCGCAGCCGGGCGTGAGAACTCGAACTCTACTGGAAACGGCACAATTTCTGTTGTGCGAAAACATCAGCTTAGTTAGATGGAGTTCTCAATGAACCTGTATCAGTTATTCACCTTTTTACCTTTCCCACATTCCCCTGTGATCCTGACATCAGGAGCACAAACTCATGAATAAACAAGACTGGCATCAGGCAGATATTATTGCGGCGTTACGCAAGAAGGGCACGACATTGGCGGCGGTATCACGGGCTGCGGGATTAAGTTCTTCAACGCTATCGAATGCGCTTTCGCGTCCGTGGCCGAAAGGGGAAATACTGATTGGTCAGGCAATTGGTGTGCATCCTGCGGTGATCTGGCCGAGCCGTTATTACAACCCGAAAACACATCAGTTAATTGAACGCCGTACACGAAATCATTAGGTGCAAATTATTGAGCGGGCAGGGCATCAGTAATGATGATGATCCTGCCCGCTCGTTTAAACCAACAGCAATTACTTATTCTTCACCTGCAATCCGCGTGGCAGATTATTGTTATCCACCTGCGGTAAACCGGTAGAGGCGGAAGAAGTCAGCAAGCCTGTCTCAACGTAGTTTTGCAGCTTCTCGCGGGTATCGGTGATATCCAGGTTACGCATGGTCAGCTGACCAATACGGTCATCTGGTGAGAACACCGAATCGCCTTTTTCCATGGTCAGACGCTCTGGTTTGTAAGTCAGGTTCTCAGATACCGTATTCATGATGGTGTAGTCATTACCGCGACGCAGTTCCAGAGTCACTTCACCGGTGATTTCGCTGGCGACCCAGCGCTGTGCGGAGTCACGCAACATCAGAGCCTGCGGATCGAACCAACGGCCCTGATACAGCAGACGACCCAGTACACGGCCATTTGCATGGTATTGCTCGATGGTATCTTCGTTATGGATACCGGTCAGCAGACGCTCATAAGCGATGTGCAGCAGCGCCATCCCCGGGGCTTCGTAGATGCCACGGCTTTTGGCTTCAATGATACGGTTTTCAATCTGGTCGCTCATCCCCAAGCCATGACGACCGCCGATGCGGTTGGCTTCCATCATCAGCTCCACGCTGTCGTCAAAGGTCACGCCATTCAGTGCGACAGGATAACCACGCTCAAAACGGATGGAGACTTCTTCCGCTTTCACGACCACATTCTCGTCCCAGAATTTCACGCCCATAATCGGGTTAACGATTTTGACGCCGGAGTCGAGGAATTCCAGATCTTTGGCTTCGTGCGTTGCGCCCAGCATGTTGGAGTCAGTGGAGTAGGCTTTCTCGGTCGACATTTTGTAATCGAAACCGGACTGAATCATGAATTCGGACATCTCATGACGGCCACCGAGTTCATCGATAAAGTCGGTATCCAGCCACGGCTTATAAATCTTCAGTTCAGCATTGGTCAGCAGACCGTAACGGTAGAAACGCTCAATGTCGTTACCTTTATATGTGCTGCCGTCGCCCCAGATATTGACGCCGTCTTCTTTCATTGCGGCAACCAGCATGGTGCCGGTCACGGCACGGCCCAGCGGCGTGGTATTGAAGTAAGTCACGCCCGCCGTAGTGTTATGGAATGCGCCACACTGAATGGCGGCAATCCCTTCTGCAACCAGTTGTTTACGGCAGTCAATCAGGCGGGCTTTCTCTGCACCGTACTCCATCGCTTTACGCGGAATGGCATCGTAATCTTCTTCATCAGGCTGACCCAGATTGGCCGTGTAGGCATAAGGAATCGCCCCTTTTTTCTGCATCCACAGCAGGGCTGCACTGGTGTCCAAACCGCCGGAGAATGCAATCCCCACACGCTGATTGATAGGAAGGTGCTTGAGAATAGTTGTCATCGGTTAAATCCTGTATGAATGGGGGTCTGTCTGCTAAAAGTTTCAATGCCTATATTGATATCGCAAAACCGGCGTCGGGTAAAAGACATTTTGCATATTTATGTAAATTTTACCGCATAACTATCTAATTGTCATGCACTGCAAAACGCCTTACCGCTCATTCTGTTTCTGGAAAAAATTCAGCAGTAACTGCCATAAATGATGCGCTGCGGGCGTGAAACGCCGGTCTGAATTGCGCAATAAATGGCACTGGGCTTCGGTGGCGATAGGGTGATCAATGGGAACCGCCACCAGAATGTCGTGCTCGATGCGTTCACCTGCCGCCTGTGCGCTCATAAAGGAAATCCCCATGCCTGAAATGCTCAGGCTCATGGCCGTCGAGAACAGGTTACAGCGGTAGGCAGGAGTGAACAAAAAACCTTTGCTCTGGAACATCGCGTTCATGTGGCGTTGCAAACCAAACGTCTCACTGAGCGAAATCAGCGGGTGCTTGTTCAGTTCTTCGATCGAGACTGTTTTCAGATGTGCGATCGGGTGCTGCGGATTGACCACTGCGCAGATCGGCCCCCACGGAAAACTGTGTCGCTTCAGTTCCGGGTTACCAATCGGGCCAAACGCCAGTGCCATATCGGCCTCTCCCTGGACAATCGACGCCAGTGTTTCCTGCATATTCCCTGCGACAATTTCCACAAAAACATTGGGATAAGATGTCGCAAAGTTTTTCAGTACGTGCTCGACAAACGTATCAACCAGTCCGGCACCGACGCGAATGGTGACTGCGCCGCCTTTCATATAGCGCAAATCTTTTAAATGCCGCTCCAGTTTTTCGCGACGTATCCGGCTTTCAAAAAAATCATCCGCCAGCAGTTTTCCTGCATCGGTCAGCACCACTGTGCGTCCGCTGCGTTCAAGTAAGGGCAGTTGCAGTGTGCGTTCCAGCAGGGCGATCTGACGGCTGATCACCGAAGCGTTGACGCCCAGAATATCGGCCGCACGGCGGATCCCACCCTGGATCCCCACCTCGTAGAGATAACTGATCTGCTTCTCGTGAAACATCTGGCTCATCGGTGTTCCCGGTGTCTGTTGACCAAAAGGCAACAATATAGTCATTGAAACGACATTTATATTATGTGATGGGTTGTAGATAATCAAAATTGACGACAAAACAGACATCGGGAAATTTCATGCCAACCGTGTATGACTATCTGCAACAACATGCCTCGCTGATCCTCAGTGATATAAAGCGCCTGGTTCAGGCCGAATCCCCTTCGCTGAATAAAGTGGCGGTTGACCGTTGCGGAGACGTACTGCAAAGCATCATGGCGGAGCGGCTGGATGTGCAGGCACAGGTTTGCCCGCAGGAAAAACTCGGCAATCATCTGCTGTTCAGTGTCGGTAACGGGCCGCAGGTGACCAGTATTCTTGGCCATTTCGATACTGTGTGGGAATGCGGTGAGTTGGAGATGGTGGAAAAAGACGGCCGTTTATATGGGCCCGGTGTGCTGGATATGAAAGGCGGGCTGGTGCAGGCAATCTGGGCGGTGCGGGCGCTGGTACAAACCGGCGCGCTGTCGCCACATCGCATTCAGTTTATTTGTCCTTCGGATGAAGAACTCGGCAGCCCGTCATCGCGTAAATGGATTGAACAATGTGCTGCTGATTCCGGACGGGTTCTGGTGGCCGAACCGGCCGTGGCGCGTACCCATGAGGCCAAAATTGCCCGTAAAGGATCCGGCAGGTTTGAAGTGAAAATCACCGGTCGTTCGGCCCATGCGGGCAACAATCCGGAAGATGGCATCAGCGCGATTGAGGAAATGGCGCATCAGATTTTAGCCCTTCACAGCCTGAATGCCCCAGAGGCTGGCACGACGGTCAACGTCGGTCTGGCAAGCGGTGGCGGTAAAATTAACGTGGTCGCCGATCATGCCGTACTGGGTGTGGATTTACGTGTGAGCAATATGGCAGAGGCCGCGCGCGTGGAAGCGGCCATCAAGGATTGCCAGCCGCATCTTGCCGGTGCGCAGGTGGTGGTCACCGGCGGGATGTCCCGCCCGCCAATGGAACAGACACCGCAGAATTTAGCGCTTTTTTTGCAGGCGCAGCATGCTGCTGAACGGCTGGGAATTACGCTGAAAGGCAAAGCGGTCGGCGGCGGCAGCGACGGTAATTTTACGTCGGCGCTGGGTATCCCCACGCTCGACGGACTGGGTGCGACAGGCTCCGGCATTCATGCCCGGGACGAGCATATTATTATTGATGATATTCCGCTGCGGACAGCGTTGCTTGCTGAAATAATTCTGGTCAGCGGGGAAGTAGTCGTATGACATGTTGATAAGCAGTGCATGAAATAAAATACCCGGGCCCTTTATTGGTGCGTCATAAACCAAAATGGTGCAATGAATCTTGGGTTATTTCATCGCGATTGAATGATTTTATTAAAAAGCCTTTATTACGATGAGGGCTATTTTTCGTTTTTATTTTTTATCTGTTTTTTAACTATTTTTACTGTTTATTAAAAAGTGAAAGTTGGCACGTTTCCTGCTCTCTTGTCTGTGGTTAAAAATAAAAATGAGCAGAAATCAGGTGCTGAATGAATAACCTGTTTTCTCACATGACATTCATTGAAAACTGACAGGAATTGTATTCCTGATTTTTTATTGCAGACAGATACCAGAGAAGGAACGTTAGTATGAGTGACACACGAATATCAGAACAGAGAGCCACCCCTGAGGTGGACGAGTGGAAAGTCGGTAAGGGGGCATACGTGTCGCTTATTGTCGTTATCCTGCTGTTTTCTGGTGCATTTTTAAAGGTGGATGGCATGGCGTGGCTGGGAGCCTTTGACTTCACCACGCTGGGCGGTTCGTTCGGTACCATGAAAGGTGAAACCAGCACGTTTGTCGGGGCGGGCGGTGTCAGTGCGAAAGCCGGTTTCCTTTTTGCCTTATCTCTGGTGCCGACGGTCATGCTGGCACTGGGATTATTAGAAATATTTACGCACTACGGGGCAATCCGGGCTGCACATAAATTATTAACACCACTGCTTAAGCCGATATTAGGCATTCCCGGCCACACCGGCCTGGCGTTAATTACCGATCTGCAAAGCACTGACGCCGGCGCTGCATTAAGTAAAGAGCTTTACGATAATAAACAGGTCACAAAGAAAGACGTAGTGATCATGGGCGCATGGCAATATTCCGGTGCCGGTCTGATCAACAACTATTTCTCCATCGGTTCCGCTATGTTTGCATCATTAACCATGCCGGTGATTATTCCGCTGGTGGTGATGTTCGTGATGAAATTTGTCGGCGCGGTATTTGTCCGCTTTGTGTTGAACACCGTTTATAAAAGAGATTTTGAAAATGAGTAATGCCACCCGAGTTTCCTCAAACCCGTTCGATATTTTCGTGGTCGGTGCCCGTAAAGGCTTCAATATTGCTATCAATAATCTGATGCCTAACGTGGTAATGGCTTACGTCATTTCAGAAATGCTCAATCTGCTCGGCGTAATGACGTTGGTGGGGCACATTTTCGCGCCGCTCATGGGGTTGCTGGGATTGCCAGGTGAAGCCGTTACCGTGCTGCTCACATCATGGCTATCGTCTTCGGCGGGTACGGGTGTAGCTATCAGTTTGCTGACCAAAGGCACGCTGGATATGACGCAGATTACCATCCTGGCACCGGCAATTTTCCTGATGGGTTCTCAGTTGCAATACATGGGACGCCTGCTTGGCGTGGCGGATGTGCCGAAAAAATACTGGCCTCTGCTGATGCTGACCAGCGTACTGAACGCCATTATTTCGATGATCCTGATGCGAATTTTTGCCTGATTTTCGATTGCACTGTTTTGAAAATGAATTTACCGGAGTCTTTACCCGTGTCGAAAGCTATTGAACATTATCAACATTTACATCTCATCCCTGAACTGGGTTTTACCGAATTTAAAACATCGGCTTATATCGCGCAGGCGCTTGAAGATGCGGGGTTTAACGTCACGCGTCATGTGAACGGCACCACAGGAATTATCGCTGAAATCGACAGCGGCAAGCCCGGTCCGGTCATGGCGTTGCGTGCCGATATGGATGCACTCGGCCATATCATTGATGGCGAGCTGGTGGCGCGCCATACCTGCGGCCACGATGGTCACTCCTCTGTCGTGCTCGCAGCGGCGCAGGAAATCATGAAAGAAGGCATGGTTAAAAAAGGCCGCCTGAAAATTTTGTTTCAGCCCGCTGAAGAGCTGGGCACCGGCGCCCTGGCCATGGTGGAAGGGGGCGCCATTGATGATGTGGATATGCTGCTGGGGTTCCATGTGCGGCCACTTGAAGAATGCCCGATGGGGCAGGCGGTGCCCGCAATGTATTACTCTGCCTGTGCGACGGTGGAGGCGATTATCACCGGTGTTCCTTCTCACGCGGCGCGCCCGCACCTGGGCATTAACGCGCTGGATGCCGCCGTGGCGGCGGTTCAGGCAGTGAATACTATTCATCTGGCACCGAGCCTGACATACAGCGTGAAAGCCACCCGTTTCCTGTGCGATGCGGGTGTGACCAATTCTGTGCCAGCGGAAGCCCGCGTGTGCTGGGATTTGCGTTCGCAGCACAATGAACCGATGGATGAACTGAAAGCAAAGGTGATTCGTGCGATTGAGCACAGCGTGGCGGCGCTGGGTGCCACCGCGGAAATTCATGTGATGAAAGAGATGCCTGCGGCAGAAGTCGACAGTGACGTGACCGCGATTATCGCGGAATCAGTTACAGAAGTTTTAGGTGCAGAGGGCCTGACTGAACCGAAATTTACACCGGGCAGTGAAGATTTCTTCCACTATTCACGCCAGCGTCCGGCCATTAAAACCGGGTTCTGGGGACTGGGCGCGAATCTCACGCCCGGGCTGCATCATCCTGATATGCGCTTTGATCTCGACGCTTTGGACATTGGTGTC
Organism: Rahnella aceris; assembly: GCF_011684115.1. Classification (NCBI taxonomy): domain Bacteria; kingdom Pseudomonadati; phylum Pseudomonadota; class Gammaproteobacteria; order Enterobacterales; family Yersiniaceae; genus Rahnella; species Rahnella aceris. The sequence continues at coordinate 56,378 of NZ_JAADJV010000006.1, forward strand.
AGGGTATTTAAAGGCTGCGTGAAAAGAGTGCTGGGATAAGCATTACGGCGCGTCATTGTTTTAAAAATATGCCCGGCTTTTGTCGGGCATTGCCTTACATTCCCTCCAGCGGCAGCACATCCAGCGGTTTCACTTCCCTGAGCACAAACGAGGTTTGCATCTCTTTGATGCCCGGCAGACGACGCACCACTTCCATCGCGAAACTGGAAAAACTGTCGAGATCTTTAGCGACCACCTGCAACAGAAAATCCGCATCACCGGCAATCGCGTAACAGGCAATCACCGAAGGCAGCGCCCCCACTTCCTGCTCGAAACGTTGCGCATCTTCCTCGCTGTGACTGTCGATTTTCACCCGGATAAACGCCAGCAACCCCAGCCCGATTTTTTTCCTGTCGATGTTCGCCTGATAACCGGTGATTATGCCGCTGTCTTCCAGTTGTTTCATGCGCCGCCAGCAGGGAGAAGCGGCCATGCCCACTTTTTCCGCCAGCTCCTGATTGGTCATTCTGCCCGAACCCTGAAGTTGTTTGAGAATGCGAAGGTCTGCCGGTGAAATTTCAGATGCGGACATAATCTGCCTTTTAAATGTGATTTTAAGAAAGAGATAACCAGATTAGGGCATTTTACGGCGGGAAAAGAAAGCACCTTTCAGCGGCCAGGCGCTATCATTTTTGTCATCAATAATGATGAAAAGGGCGCAAAAATGGCAGATAAACTGCGGGTGGCAATTATTCTCAATCCCGAACTTCCGCCGGGATTACTGGCGAACACGGCAGGCGTAATTGGCATCGGATTAGCGGCAAAATTCCCGATGCTGGCGGGCAGTTCGCTGACTGACGCAAAGGGTGTCACGACCGATACTATCTCTAAAACTCCGCTGCCCATTCTGCAGGCCACGCCCGATCACATTAAGGCGCTGATGTTTAAAGCACTGGACGCAGCAGGCGAGCGCGGCGTGGTGCCGTTCCCGGCATTTGCGCGCACGATGCATCAGTTTGAGCAATACGAAATGACGTTCCCGTTGCGGGATTTATACGATGAAGTGATCGACGGTGTCGGGCTGGTGGGGCCGGAAAAGTGGATTAAATCGCTGACGGGAAACCTGAAATTATTGCGCTAATGTGTTGAAGATACAGATATAAAAAAGACCGAATACAGGAATGGTATTCGGTCTGAGTTTTGCGCTAATCCGTATTCAGCTCGTCGCTTTCAGTTGCGGGTAGCGTTTGAAAATCGTCAGACACCAGACGAACGCAATGCAGCCGATCAGGCCACCGGCGTAGCCGATGTTGCTCATTTCCAGATGCAAACTCACCTGATTACCGATCAGCGCGCCGGCACCGATACCGATGTTATAAATACCGGAAAGCAGCGCCATTGACACGTCGGTGGCGTCGGTCGCCAGCGCCAGCACGCGCACCTGCATTGCCAGGCCGATAATCATCATCGCCAGTCCCCAGATAATACACAGCACTGAAATCGCGACCGGATTCATCACCGCCACAAACAACAGGAGCATGCTAAGCGTGACCAGCAGGATCGGGCCGCTGAGCATGGCTGCCGGGAAACGGTTGCCAAGCAAACTGAACGCAATGCTGCCGAGAATACCCGCGCCGCCGAAAATCAGCAGCAGGAAAGTGGTGAAGTTTTCACCCATGTTGGCAACGCTCTGGATAAACGGTTCGATATAACTGTATGCCGTATAGTGAGCGGTCACTATCAGCGCAGTCAGGAGATACATACCGACCAGCGCCGGACGGCGGAACAACATCGGCACGCTTTTCAGTGAGCCGGTATGTTCACTTGGCAGCGGCGGCAGCAGTTTAATCAGACAAATCAGTGTCATCAGCGCAACGATGCCGATGCTCATAAAGGTGGTTCGCCAGCCAAGATACTGACCGATAAGACGACCCAGCGGCAAGCCGAGCACCATTGCCAGTGCGGTGCCGGTCGCTAACATACTGAGTGCCTGTGTTTTTTTACCGGCCGGTGCCACACGGATCGCCAGTGAGGCGGTGATCGACCAGAAAATGGCGTGGGCGAGGGCGATACCGACGCGCGAGGCCACCAGACTCCAGAAATCCCAGGCGACGACAGATAACGCATGGCTGGCGATAAACAGGCAAAAGATGATGATCAACAGGCGCTTTCGTTCAACGTTGCGGGTCAGCAGCATCAGCGGCAGAGACATCAGCGCGACGACCCACGCGTAAATGGTCAGCATCAGGCCAACCTGTGCTGTCTGCATATTGAAACTGGCGGCGATGTCGGAGAGTAATCCGACGGGCACAAATTCAGTGGTATTGAAGATGAATGCGGCAATAGCCATCATCACAACGCGAAGCCATGCTGTCCTGCGCGAAACGGTATCTGATTGCATTGAAATTTATGACTTATAAGAAGATGTTGAAATCAGGCATCTGTCTGCCAGATGCCTGTTGAACGCATAGTGTGTTTTATTTGTTCGAAAAATGAAACAGAAAATTGGCCTATCAGATAAATCTTCAGGCGACAATTTTAGTGATGGTAACTGTGATGTTCCTCACGCATTGTCGTGAGGATTGATCAGGGAAGTCAGTACGTGATCCTGCCAGCAACCGGCAATTTTCAGATATGATTTCGCATACCCTTCGCGTTCAAAGCCCAGACGCAGTAGTACGCGCTCACTTTTATGATTGTCCGGAATATAGCTGGCCATAATGCGGTGCAGACCCTGCTCGCGAAACAGGTAATCAATGGCGGTTGTCAGCGACCGATGCATCAGTCCTTTTCCCTGCTGGTTTTCCGCGACCGAATATCCCAGATGACAGGCCTGAAAAGGACCGCGGGCGATGCCGGTAAAATTGCAGGCACCGAGCATGTCACCGGTTTCACGGCTGATGATGCCAAACTGGAATGCCGTACCGCAGGCCGCTTCATCAAAAGCATTGCTCAGACGGACCCGCAGGGTTTCAGGCGCGTAAAAGTTCGCTGGCCGCAAAGGCTCCCACGGCGCGAGATGCGCGGCGTTATCGCGAAAATAAGCATGAACGACAGCCGTGTCTTCCGGCCCCAAAATTTTAAGGTAAAAATCAGCGTTCGTGACGGCGAGTTCCATGGTGGTCCCTTAAAGCCTGTAGCGGAGAGGGCGGTCATTGTAGAGGATTCATCAGGAATTGGAATGCCAGCACCAGTGCCACGGTTCATAAATGAATCCCCAGGGATTGTTCAGCGGGAATGACATCACAAAACCGAATCCGGCGGCGTGGCTTTGCAGCCACTGAAAAGCTTCTGTTTCACCAAAAACGCCGGTCACTTCGTCGCAGCCCGGCGTATTGATATCCACGGCGCAGCCGGTGTGATGCTCGCTGCATCCGGGCGGCGCCAGCGAGGTAAAGAAATCTTCCGGGGCGATGCCTGCCAGTTGTTTGGCGCGGATTAAATCAGCCTGATAATTCAGGCTGCGGTAGGCGGAAACCAGATAAATCCCCACGCCGTCAGTAGCCGCCTGCTGTCTCATGGTATGCCAGGCGGCAGAGGCGGGGGCGGTCAGACGGTATATTTTACCGCTTTCGGCATCCGTTTCCGCCTCCACCAGTAAGTGCTCACTTACTTCCTCAAAATACGGCAGCGTACGATGTGCGATAACCGCCGGGTCGATATGCAGTTCCCGCAGTATCTGCTCCGTTTGCGATTTCAGTGCCGCCGGGTTCATGCCGGTTCGTCTCCCGCACGGCCGATCACATCATTCATGGCTTCGGTCATCGCCTTACCTGCTGAGCGCATCGACTGCTGATAGCGCGAAGCGGCAACAACAAATGCATTAAGAAGCTGAGTATCCTGCGCATGTTGCTGATATTCAGGGTGCCATTGCACGCCAAGACAGAAATCATAGCCTTCACATTCAATGCCTTCGATCACGCCGTCGGGTGCGTAAGCATTGACGATACAGCCGGGGCCGACGGATTTCACTGCCTGATGGTGTGAGCTGTTCACGACGTAATGGTCACGATCTACGCAGCGGCTGAGCAGTGAACCTTCAACAATTTCTACCGGGTGACGCGCGCGTTTTTTGCCGCCCGCGTTTTCGGTGTCAACAGTCGTGCTGTGCTCCAGGGCATCGGGCAGCGCATCGGGAATATGCTGATGCAGCGTGCCGCCGGTTAATACGGCAAGCAGTTGCTGGCCGCCGCAAATCCCGAGCAGCGGCATATTGCGCTGCATGGCACCTTTAACAATGGCTTTTTCAAATTCGGTGCGGGCGGGTTTCAGGCGAACCTGATCACTGGTTTGTTGCTCATTAAACAGTTCAGGCGGTACATCAAACGCCCCGCCGGTCACGACAATGCCGTCGCACAGCGCCAGATATTCATCGGCCAGCGCCGCGTGATGTGGCAACGCCAGCGGAACGGCACCCATTTCCGCCAGGCTGTTCATATAGTTCTGACGTAAGGCGTACCAGGGATAATCGGCATAGCCACCGGCTTCCTCGCTGTCGAGCGTTACCCCAATGACCGGTCTGGATTGAAATTTTGTCTGCATTCGCCTGAGTCCCTGCATGGAAATGAAAAACAATCAGAAATTTCACCATATCAAGCCGTGGTCGGCGCAAACAATATAAATTATCTATAGGTCATATTTTCAGGATTTAGCTCTGGTTTTCTCACCTGTTCGGGTGGGATCTCAGTGCATTTTCCGCACTAACTCCGCGTTTTCCTGACAAAATTCCGGTCTTCGTTGACACTTCCTGATGCTTTTTTGTTGCGGTCTTCAATATTCATTCTCATTTAGTGATTAACATTAGATGCCTCGAAAGGATAAATTAGCGGGTATAATTCATCCTGCTGATAGAAATAGAAATTCTTAATTGCTAACGAAATCTTTACGTTGTCCTAAAAACAGACACCCGCACTTTTCGGGGATAATGGTTTTTTGACTGATATTGAAAATCTCTGGTTGAAGGTCATTTTTCAGCTGTTTTCTCCTCATTAATACTGCGAAACCAAGAAATTTATGCTGCCGACTGCCTCGTCTCGTTCCAAAAAACGCACATTCGTGTGGGTTATTGTCGCCATTATCGTTGCCGCGATCCTGGTCTGGTTTTTTGCTTTCCACCAAAGTGCCTCTGATCCCTCTGCCCATAAAAAACCGGGCCGTGGCGGGATGCGCGCAATGCGCGGCCAGATGATGGCAGGAATGGCAACGCCGGTGCAGGCAGGAAAGGCCACACAGGCCGATGTGCCGGTGTATCTGCGTGCGCTGGGCACGGTGGTGGCGAACGCGACGGTGACGGTGACCAGCCGTGTCGATGGTCAGCTGATGAAGGTGTATTTCACCGAAGGGCAGAAAGTGGAGCAGGGTCAGTTGCTGGCGCAGATTGATCCGCGCAGTTATCAGGCCACGCTGGAACAGTATCAGGGCGATTTAGCGCAGAATCAGGCGCTGTCGAAAAGTGCTGAACTGACGCTGGCGCGTTACCGCAAACTGTATGCACAGGATTCCCTGGCACGTCAGGATCTGGAAAGCCAGATTGCGACCGCCGGTCAGTACGCGGGAGCAGTGAAAGCCGATCTGGCGCAAATCGCCGCCGCTAAGCTGAACCTTGAGTACGCTAAAATCACCGCGCCGGTCAGCGGCCACGTCGGCCTGCGTCTGGTGGATCCGGGCAACATGGTCACCAGCAGTTCGACCACCGGCATCGTCACCATTACCCAGACTCAGCCGATTGCCGTGACCTTCAGCGTGCCGCAAAGCAATTTGCAAACCCTGCTCAAAGCCCTGCGCGGCGGCAATCAGTTGCCAACCACGGCTTTTGACCAGAGCGGCAGCGAAGTGCTCGGACAGGGTAAACTGCAATTTATCAGCAACGAAATTGACACCAGTACCGGCAGTATCAAGCTGAAAGCGTTGTTTGATAATGACGATGAAAAACTCTATCCGAATCAGTTTGTGAATGCCCGTCTGCAGGTCGCGACGCTGAAAGATGCCACGGTGATCCCGGCGGCGGCATTGCAGCTGAGCAGCGACGGCGACTTTGTGTATGTGGTGAAAGCCGACAGCACCATTGAGCGTCGCAGCGTGAAGTCCGGCCCGGATTTTGGTGATGACCAGGTGGCGATTTTGTCCGGTGTGAAGCCGGGCGAGCAGGTGGTCACCACCGGTATTGACCGTCTGAACAACGGCACCAAAGTCGAGATTGTCACACCGAATTCCGGCGAGGCTGCAGCAGCAGGTGGCTCTTCCAAAGAGCGTCAGCAGAGCGGCGGTGTGGATAAAGCCACCACCGGCGCGGATAAAACGGCCGTCGCGCCTGATGTACCCCCAACTACAGCCGGTAAAGACAGCGGGTCTAAATGAATCCTTCACGCCTCTTTATACTCCGGCCGGTCGCGACCATTCTGCTGATGGTCGCCGTGCTGTTGTCGGGGATTTTCGCCTACAACATGCTCTCGACCTCGGCGCTGCCGCAGGTCGATTACCCGACCATTCAGGTGACCACGCTGTATCCGGGCGCCAGTCCGGACGTGATGGCGTCGGGTATTACCGCGCCGCTTGAGCGTCAGCTCGGGCAGATGGCGGGGCTGAGCCAGATGTATTCCACCAGCGCCAGCGGCTCCTCCATTATTACGCTGAAATTCTCGCTGGATTTGTCCCTTGATGTGGCTGAGCAGGAAGTGCAGGCGGCGATCAATGCCGCTGACAGCCTGCTGCCCAGCGATTTACCCAATCCGCCGACTTACAAGAAGGTGAACCCGGCGGATGCCGCAGTGCTGACATTAGCCGCGACCTCTGAATCCCTGCCGCTGACCAAAGTGCAGGATCTGGTGAATACCCGCGTGGCGTTGAAACTGTCGCAGATTTCCGGCGTCGGTATGGTCACGCTGGCGGGCGGGCATCAGCCTGCGATCCGCGTGCAGGTGGATCCGCGCAAGCTGGCGGCGCATAACCTCAGCATGGAAACCATCAACACGCTGATCGGCAACAGTAACGTCAACGGTTCCAAGGGGGGCTTTGACGGGCCGCATCACTCGATCACCATCGATGCCAATGACCAGCTACGCACCGCCGCTGAATACGGCAACCTGATTGTTAATTATGAAAACGGGGCGGCGCTGCGTTTGCGCGACGTCGCGACGCTCTCCGAAGCAGCGGAAAATCAGTACCTTTCTGCGTGGGCGAACAAACAACCGGCGATCATTATCAGCGTTCAGCGTCAGCCGGGCGCCAACGTGATTCAGGTGGTGGATGCCATCAAAGCACAACTGCCGAAATTGCAGGAAGCGCTGCCGGAGTCGGTCAAAATCAGCGTGATTTCTGACCGTACCCAGACTATCCGTGCCTCGATCAGCGACGTTCAGTTTGAGCTGTTGCTGTCGATTGCGCTGGTGGTGATGGTCACCTTCCTGTTCCTGCGTAATGTCGCGGCGACGCTGATCCCAAGCGTGGCCGTGCCGCTCTCGCTGGTTGGCACCTTTGGTGTGATGTACCTGTGCGGTTTCAGTCTTAACAACCTCTCGCTGATGGCGCTGACCATCGCCACCGGTTTTGTTATCGATGACGCCATCGTGGTGGTCGAAAACATTTCACGACGCCTCGAAGAGGGCGAAACACCGATGCAGGCGGCGCTGAAAGGTTCGCAGCAGATCGGATTCACCATTATTTCCCTGACCTTCTCGCTGATTGCGGTACTGATCCCGCTGCTGTTTATGGGCGATGTGGTCGGGCGTCTGTTCCGCGAATTCGCCATTACCCTGGCCGTGTCGATTCTGGTGTCGATGGTGGTGTCACTGACCCTGACACCGATGTTGTGCGCCTATTTGCTGCGTCACACACCGGAAGAAAAACAGAGCAAGTTTTACCGTAAAGGCGGTGAGTTTTTTGACAAAATGATCGCCGGTTACGATCGTATGCTGGTCGTGGTACTGAACCATCAGAACCTCACGCTGCTGGTCGCTGCCGCGACGTTAGTGTTCACCGCGTTGCTGTACGTGATTGTGCCAAAAGGTTTCTTCCCGTCGCAGGATACCGGCATGATCCAGGGGATCACCCAGGCCTCGCAGGATGTCTCCTTCAGCGAGATGGGGCGTCGTCAGCAATTACTGACTGCCGCTATCCTCAATGATCCGGATGTGGAAAGCGTTTCCTCTACCATCGGCGTGGACGGTAATAACACCAGTCTGAACAGCGGACGTTTGCAGATCAGCCTGAAGTCCTTTGATGAACGCAGCGAACGTGCACCGGCGATCATTGAACGCCTGAAGCAGGAGACTGCAGGCGTGCCGGGCATTGAGCTTTATATGCAGGCTTCGCAGGATCTGACGGTGGACGATCAGGTCACGCCAAGCCAGTACCAGTTCACACTGGATGATGCCGACAGCGAAAATCTGGTGCAATGGACACCGAAGCTGATTGAGAAACTCAGTGCATTGCCGGAGTTCAGCGAAGTGGTCAGCAACCTGCAAAATCAGGGGCAGATCGCCTATGTGGAGCTCGATCGCGACGCCGCCGCACGCTACGGTATTACGGCGTCTGACGTCGATACCGCGCTGTACAACGCGTTCGGCCAGCGGCTGGTTTCCACCATCTTTACTCAGGCGAACCAGTACCGCGTCGTGCTGGAAGTGGCTCCGCAATTCCAGCAGTCACCGGCTTCTTTTGACGATGTCTATCTGGCGACCAACAACAGCACCTCAACATCCGGCACGGTGGCGACCACCACCAGCACCACGTCTTCTTCGACATCGGACAGCGGCACCTCGACCACCACCACCAATGCCGGGGCGACCAATGGCATGGTCAAACTGACGTCGATTGCCAAAATCCACATGCGCACCGGCGCATTGTTGCAGGCGCGCCTCAATCAGTTCCCGGCGGTCACCGTCTCCTTTAACCTCAAAGACGGTTATTCGCTGGAGCAGGCGCAACAGGCGATCAAAACCACGGTGGCTGATATCGCCATGCCGGACAGCATCACTTTGCGCTATCAGGGTGCGGCGGCGTCATTTGAAAGTGCCACCGGCAACACGCTGTGGCTGATCCTCGCCGCACTGCTGACCATGTATGTCGTGCTCGGTATTCTGTACGAAAGCTTTATCCATCCGGTGACCATTCTTTCCACGCTGCCGTCGGCGGCGGTCGGTGCGTTGCTGTCGCTGATCTTTGCCGGTACGGAATTCAGTCTGATCGCACTGATCGGGGTGATCCTGTTGATCGGCATCGTGAAAAAGAACGCCATTATGATGATCGACTTTGCACTGGATGCGGAAAACAAACAGGGATTATCGCCGCGTGAGGCGATTCACCAGGCGTGTTTACTGCGTTTTCGTCCGATCATGATGACCACTATGGCCGCGCTGCTCGGGGCGTTGCCGCTGATGCTGGCGAGCGGATCCGGCGCGGAACTGCGTCAGCCGCTGGGACTGGTGATCGTCGGCGGTCTGATCTTCAGTCAGGTTCTGACGTTGTTCTCCACGCCGGTGATCTACCTGATGTTTGACCGGCTTTCTCACCGCCTTAATCCACGTCACCGGCGTGCAGCGAAGCAGGCGGAATAAATGAACATTTCGCGTTTCTTCATCTTCCGCCCGGTCGCGACATTGCTGCTGACCATGGCGATACTCCTGCTGGGTTTGCTCGGGTATCGCCTGCTGCCGGTGGCACCGCTGCCGCAGGTCGATTTCCCGACCATTCTGGTCAGTGCCAGTCTGCCGGGTGCCAGCCCTGAAACCATGGCGGCGACGGTGGCGACGCCGCTGGAAAGGGCGCTCGGGCAAATCGCCGGTGTGACGGAAATGACCTCGCGCAGTTCGCAGAGTTCGACCAGTGTCATTTTGCAATTCGATCTCGATCGCGACATCAACGGCGCGGCGCGTGACGTTCAGGCGGCGATTAACGCCTCCCGTGCGTTACTGCCCAGCAGCATGCCGTCGCTGCCGACCTACCGCAAAGCCAACCCGTCGGATGCGCCGATCATCATGCTGGCGCTGACCTCGGCCACGCGCAGTAAAGGTGAGTTGTACGATATTGCCTCGAGCCAGTTGCAACAGAAAATCGCACAGGTTAACGGCGTCGGGCAGGTTTCTCTGGTGGGGTCCGCGCTGCCGGGTGTGCGTATTGATTTACGCCCTGAAGCCGTCACCTCTTACGGGATTTCCCTCGACACCATTCGTGCTGCGATTGCCGACAGCACCAGCAACCTGCCGAAAGGCTTACTGCAAGGGTCGGATCAGTCGTGGATGATTGAAGGCAACGGCCAGCAAAGTACCGCCGCGCAGTACAAAACGCTGATTGTCACCTACATCAACGGTTCGGCCATCCGCCTCAGCGATATCGCCAATGTGTATGATTCCGTCGAAGACAAATACAACGTCGGGTATTACAACAGCACGCCGTCGGTGATGATTGGTGTAACGCGCCAGGCTGGCGCGAACATGCTGGAAACCATTCAGGCGATCAAAGCCGCGCTGCCGCTGATGAAAGAAAGTCTGCCGGGCGATGTGCAACTGAACCTGGCTCTGGATCGTTCGCCTAACGTTTCCGCCTCCCTGCGTGATACGGAAATGACCCTGATGGAAGCCACGCTGCTGGTGATCGCGGTGGTCTTTGTGTTCCTGCGTAACTGGAATGCTGTGCTGATCCCCGCCGTGGCGCTACCGGTGTCACTGATCGGGACCTGCGCGGTGATGTATCTGCTTGGCTACAGTCTGGATAACCTCTCGATGATGGCGCTGATCATCTCCACCGGTTTCGTGGTCGATGATGCCATTGTGGTGCTGGAGAACATTACGCGGCATATCGAAGAGGGAATGGGACCGGTGCGGGCGGCGCTGAAAGGCGCACAGGAAGTCAGCTTCACCGTGCTGTCGATGACGCTGTCGCTGATCGCGGTTTTCATTCCGATCCTGCTGATGGGCAGTATCGTCGGGCGTCTGTTCCGCGAATTTGCGGTGACGCTGAGTGTCTCGCTGATCATCTCGATGCTGGTGTCACTGAGCCTCACGCCGATGCTGTGCGCACGTTTCCTCAAACGTAAACCGCCGGTGGAAAAACGTCAGCCACGTATTTACCGCATGATCGAACGCGGGCTGAATAAACTGCTGGCGGCGTATTCGGCGGCGCTCGGCTGGGTGATGCGTCATCAGCTGATCACGCTGATCGGGTTGTTCCTCACCGTGATCCTCAATTTCTATCTTTATACCGTGGTGGAAAAAGGTTTCTTCCCGGATCAGGACACCGGCATGCTGATGGGCATGTTGCGTGCGGATCAGAACACGTCGTTTCAGTCGATCCAGCCGCAGGTGCTGAAATACAGCAAGATCATTCAGGACGATCCGGCGGTAGAAGCGGTGATGAGTTCGGCGGGCAGCGGCGGCTTTGGTTCACGTAATACCGCCACGTTCTTCGTGCGTCTGAAAGATTTCGACAAACGTACCGCGACCGCCAATCAGGTGGCTAACCGTCTGATGATGGCGACCGGCAAGGAGCCGGGTGCGCAGTTGTTCCTGATGGCGGCGCAGGATCTGCATATCGGCGGGCGCAGCGCCAACGCGCAGTATCAGTACAGTCTGCAATCTGACGATCTTTCGGTGTTGCGGGAATGGGCACCGAAGGTGCAGAAAGCGCTGGCGAAACTGCCGCAACTGACCGGTGTGGATTCCGATGCACAAACCGGCGGTCAGGAGGTCATGCTCAATATCGACCGGGATCGTGCCACGCAACTGGGCGTGAACGTGAAGATGATTGACACGTTGCTCAACAATTCTTTCAGCCAGCGGCAGGTTGCCACGATCTATAAAACGCTGAACCAGTATCACGTGGTCATGAACCTGACGTCTGACTACACCAGCAATCCGGATGTGCTGCATCAGCTGTATGTCGTGACCGATTCTGGTAATCAGGTGCCGTTGTCGGCGTTTGCCACCTTCAGCGGCGCCAACGCACCGCTGTCGGTGTCCCATCAGGGGCAGACGGCGACCACGACTATCGCGTTCAACCTCGCCGACGGCTATGCGCTGGAAGATGCGCAGGCTGCGCTGAAAACCGCCATGGCACAAATCGGCTTGCCGGATACCGTTCATGGCAGTTATGCGGGGACGGCGCAGGCGTTTGAAGCGCTGGCCAGTTCCATGCCGTGGCTGATCCTGGCCGCGCTGGCGGCGGTATATATCGTGCTCGGCGTGTTGTACGAAAGTTATATTCATCCGCTGACCATTCTTTCCACGCTGCCTTCCGCCGGGCTGGGGGCGCTGTTGCTGATGCTGATGACCAATACGCAACTGACAGTGATCGCGCTGATCGGGATCCTGCTGCTGATCGGCATCGTCAAAAAGAATGCGATCATGATGATCGACTTCGCGCTCGACGCCGAACGGCGGCTTGGTCTGACGCCGCAACAGGCGATCACCCAGGCCTGTCTGATGCGATTCCGTCCGATCCTGATGACCACGCTGGCGGCGTTCTTTGGTGCCCTGCCTCTGGCGATGGGCAGCGGGGGGGACGCGGATCTGCGCAGTCCGCTGGGTCTGGCAATTGCCGGCGGGCTGGCGCTGAGCCAGATCCTGACGTTATTCACCACGCCGGTGGTTTACCTGTATATGGATCGCACCAGCCGCGCGACGCATCGTCTGTGGCAACGTCTGCGTCCTCACGCGACGCCGCCGGAGGCCAGTTCTCATGACTGATCACACTGAAACTCATTACCCTGAAGCGAATCTGATGACTCTGCAAAAAACACGTTCAATGGTGTTCCGTCTTGCTCCGCTGGCGCTGGCCTTACTGGTCAGCGCCTGTGCCGTCGGTCCTGATTACAAACGGCCGGATGTGGCTATGCCAACGGCATTTAAAGAAGCCAAAGGCTGGACGGCCGCGATCCCGAAAGATAATCAGGCCAAAGGCGACTGGTGGGCGGTGTATCAGGATCCTGAGCTGTCGTCCCTGCTGACACAGGTGCAGATTTCCAACCAGAACGTTGCCCAGTACGCCGCGCAATACCGCGAAGCCCAGGCACTGGTGACGCAGGCGCGTTCTGATTTGTATCCTTCCGTGGATGCCACCGTCGGCAGCACGCGCAGTGGCACCTCAACCTCCACCAGCAACAGCCAGTCCGCACAATTGAGTGCAAGCTGGGAACTGGACTTGTGGGGCAAACTGCGCCGCACGGCGGAAGAACAGGATGCCAGCGCGCAGGCCAGCAAGGCCGATCTGGCCGATGCGACGCTCAGCGCGCAATCCGAACTGGCGCAGGATTATTTCCAGTTGCGGGTGATGGATCAGCAAATCGCGTTGTATAAGCAAAGTATTGACGCCTATCAGCGTTATCTGACCGTGATTGAGAACCAGTATGCCGGTGGCAGTACCTCGCGTGGCACACTGGCGCAGGCACAGACTCAGCTGGAAAGTACCAAAGCGTCGGCGCTGGATTTGCAATGGCAGCGCGCCCAGCTTGAGCACGCTATCGCCGTACTGATCGGCAAACCACCGGCCCAGTTCAGCCTCGCCGCCCGCGACGTAAAACTGAACCTGCCTGCGATGCCGGATGCGATTCCGTCGCAACTGCTGCAGCGTCGTCCTGATATCGCCGCTGCTGAGCGCACCATGGCCTCTGCCAATGCGGCAGTCGGTGTCGCCACTGCCGCGTATTATCCCGATCTGACCTTAAGTGCCAGCGGCGGTTTTGCCAGCTCGGCCTTCCATAACCTGTTCTCGTTGCCAAACCGCGTCTGGTCTTTAGGCCCGGAACTCAGCCAGACGGTACTGGATTTCGGTTCCACCCGTGGCAAAGTGGTACAAGCCGAAGCCGCGTATGACGCCGACGTCGCCAGTTATCGCCAGAGCGTGTTAACCGCGATGCAGGAAGTGGAAGATTATCTGGTTGAACTGCACACGCTGGACAGCGAACTGGTCGCCCGTCAGAACGCCGCCGATTCCGCCAAAGAATCCGCCCGCGTGACCTACAACCAGTATCAGGCGGGGATGATCGACTATCTCGACGTCGCGACTACCGAAAACACCAGCCTGACGCAACAGCAAAGCGTCCTGTCACTGCTCAGCACCCAGATGGTCACCAGCGTTAAGCTGATCGCCGCGCTGGGCGGGGGATGGAACGGGGATGTGGGTAAGTAAGAGAGTTTGAATGAAAGGGCTGGAAACAGCCCTTTCAGCGGGGTGCCAGAAGGACAGTTACACCATATATTCCGCGCTGGATTGACCGGGAGATGTCTCGATAGTTATTTGCCAGCGGTCGATGTTGATCTGATCATAATCGGGAAGCTGACGCAGCTCTTCGGGGGCTTTTACGCTGATGGCGAAACCAAAATCGACCTTCTCACTCATTATTCTTCCTTAAGATCCATCAGATGAGTATTCCTGCCAACACGGCGCAAATCCCTGATTACCGTGGAGGGTATCGCTTGTTTCAGTGGTGATGGCGTTTCGACGGTTGCATCGAGAATATCCAAAATGCTGCGGTGAGTATGCGTCAGTTCGATAGTGCCCCAGGGCGTCGGGTCGTCATGAAGGCCAGTCGGTCGACCAGTATCTGCGAAATGATGCCATATGCCGATAATGCAGATTCCAGACTGACGTAGTTGTATTCCCCGATGTCAATGCATGCGCGGGATCCTCAGGGAATATTTTCTACAGATCACGCAACAAAAACGCCGACTTCTGCCAGCGTTTCCTTTTACTCAAAAAATCTTCACAGCCAATAATGAATAATTAGCAGGTGTGACGGCGGGCGAAAATGCGTGAATATTAAAATATTGGAATGATGGCCGCAGGAATGGTGTGGGAAAAATATTATCGCCGCATTAGCAGATACGCTCAGTACGGCTCCTCCCCCTGCGAAGGGGGAGGTTGGGTGGGGGTATTAAAGACAACCCGGTGGTGGCATGTTCAACGATTCAAAACAGAAAGAATTACGCAAGGATCTGCGGGGAAATCTTACTTATCCAGAGTTTGTTTTATGGCAGGCGGTCCGGTGTAAAGCGCTGGGTGTTAAATTTCGCCGTCAGCATGGGATTGGGCGCTATATCGTGGATTTTTACGCCGGTGAGGTGAGGCTGGTGGTTGAGCTGGATGGTGAAAGTCATTTCAGTGAGGAAGGAATGGCGGCGGATAAAATCAGAACTGACTTTCTGTGTGATTCAGGAATGAAAGTTATCCGGTTTACGAATCTTCAGGTTATGCAGGAATTACCTGAAGTTCTTGAGCATTTGCGATGCGAAATTGTACGACGGAAGACAATGTTAACCTTCTGATTTTATTTGTAATACCCCCTCCCAGCCTCCCCCTTCGCAGGGGGAGGAGTTAAAAGCTCGGTCGGCTCCCTCCTCTGCGAAGGGGAGGGATGGGGTGGGGTATTAATGGTTACTCGGTGAAAAAATTCCCACCAAAATAATTTTTATCAGTATTTAGCTCAGTTAACTCATCAATATTACATTTCATCTTATCTATCAATGACCTGATCACTATTCCTCTGGTTTTATCCCGTTTTGGGATAATTTTTCTCCCGGTTTACTCTTCCTGTGTAGACGTTTTATTTACTCATAACTCAGGAAAGGAGCCTCCATGAACAAAGCACAAAATTACACCGACTGGCATCAGGCAGACATCATTGCGGCATTGCGTAAACGGGGTACGACATTGGCGGCGGTATCGCGCAGTGCCGGGTTGAGCTCATCCACCTTATCGAATGCGCTGTCACGATCATGGCCGAAAGGGGAGAAGGTGATTGCACAGGCGCTGGATGTGCATCCGAGCGTGATCTGGCCGAGCCGTTATTTTGATGCGCGGGGAGAGCTGGTAGTGAAAGTCATTCGGAATTCAACTAAATCCTGAGTGATGATGAGCTTTTTTGGAAGCTTTGCCGCAGCGATGAAAGTACAGAGTTGCTGATAAAACAGTAATCTATATTCTGCACACTGCTCTGTAAGTGAATACATTTTGTTCAGTGGCTACATGAGGGCTACAATGTAGCTACACGACAAAATTGATCCGGAGGTTTTATGACTGACACTGTTGTCAGAGCTCGAGTAACTTCAGCGTCAAAGGCTGCTGCAATGGCAAACGCAAAGGCAATGGGGTTGGATCTTTCGACAATCATTCGAATGGTTGTAAATAGGTTGGCTGTGAATGCTGAGCTACCCGTCGATTTGTTGCAGCCTAATGCAAAAACACTTCAGGCCATTCGTGATATGGAAAATGGAATTGGTGTTGAAAGTGTCGCAACGATTGAGGAGTTGAAGCACGATCTGGGATGGTGATATGTGCTAAGGATTGTTTATCAGACAAGATTTAAAAAGGATGCGAAAAAATACAACAACGACAAACGAGCGCAGGGAGCTATTCTGGAGACATTATCCTTGTTGCAGACGGGTGAACCTTTACCTATTCGATATTGTGAACACCGGCTTTCAGGTGGTTATGCGGGATATATGGAATGCCATGGTGCGCCAGATCTTTTACTCATTTATCAGAGAAATGACGAAGAATTAAAATTGTACCGGGTAGGGAGTCATTCTGAATTATTCTGATATCAGATGAACCCTGCGAAAAACGCCGACTTCCGCCGGCGTTTCCATTCACTCAAAAATCACTCCTTCCAGCCGCCTCCTAACGCTTTATACAAACTGATGTCCTGATTCAGTTGGGCAAGTTGTGTGGTGATCAGCGTTTGCTGAGCAGAATACAGCGAGCGCTGGGCGACCAGTACGCTCAGGTAGTTATCGACACCGCCTTTGAAGCGCATCTGCGAGAGATCGTAGTTGCGCTGATTGGCGTCGGCGTCCTGCTGGCGGGCCAGCAGTTCATCTTTGTAGGTCGCCTGACCGGCTAAGCCGTCGGAGACTTCCTTGAACGCCGTCTGAATCGCTTTCTCATAGTTGGCGATATCAATTTTCTTGGTGTCTTTAGCGATGTCGAGATTGGCCTGATTCACGCCGCCGTCGAAGATCGGGATATTAACTGATGGCATAAATGACCAGGCACCGGTGCCGCCGTCGAACAGTTTACTCAGGCTGCCACTTTCTGTGCCTGCCGTGCCGGTCAGCGTAATGCTTGGGAAGAACGCTGCACGCGCCGCGCCGATATTGGCATTAGCCGCTTTCAGCGTATGTTCAGCGGAAATAATATCCGGACGACGGGTCAGCAGATCAGAGGGCAAACCGGCCGGTGTCTGCGGGAATTTCCAGTCCTGTTGCAGGGTGGCGTTCGCCAGCAAACTCTGTGGAATGGTGGTGCCGACCAACAGTGTCAGTGCATTGACGTCCTGACGTACCTGACGTGTGTACTGGGCGATGTCGGCCTGCGCCGCGCGCACCGTGGTTTCGGCCTGCACCAGATCCTGTGAAGTGTCGATGCCGGAATCGTAGCTGCGTTTGGTGAGTTCGTAAGATTTTTTCTGACTGTCGGCGGTACTGATCGCCAGTTTTAGCAGATCGTTATCCGCCGCCAGACTCAGATAGCCGGAAGCGACTTCAGCCACCAGCGAAATTTGCGTGGCGCGCTGTGTAGCTTCTGTCGCCAGATAAGTTTCCAGCCCCTGATCGCGCAGGCTGCGTAAGCGGCCAAACAGGTCAACCTCATAAGACGTTACGCCCAGATTCGCGCTGTATTGCTGATACGTCACCGGTCCGCTGGTTTGTGTTGAATACAATCCGCCCGGCAGATGCTGGTTGGTTTCACCGGCGCTGGCGTCGAGTGTCGGCAGCAGCGCGGCACGGTCAATCTGGAAGGTAGCGCGGGCGGTATCGACGTTTAATGCCGCGACCCGAAGGTCGCGGTTGTTAGCCAGGGACATGCCAATCAGCTGCTTCATCGCCGGTTGATTGAAGAAGGCTTTCCAGCCGATATCCTGCGCAGCACCGGTTTTGGCGCCGTCCCAGTTGCTGGCAACCGGCAGCGCAGGGCGCTGATAATCCGGCTCCATCGTACAGCCGGCCAGCAGGGTGAGTGAAAACGCGCCGATAAGCGACAGCGCGAAATGCGGTTTATTCATGGTGTGTTGCCTCTGGTGCAGGAAGCGCCTTATCGTGTTTTTTCGATTTGCGGGTGAACAGATTCACAACCGTGACGTAGAACATCGGCACGAAGAAGATCGCCAGGAAGGTGGCCGTGAGCATGCCGCCGACCACCGCCGTCCCGATGGAATGCTGGCTGCCCGCGCCCGCGCCGCTGGAAATGGTCAGCGGGAATACGCCGAGGACAAAGGCCATTGAGGTCATGATGATCGGCCGGATACGCAGCTTGGCCGCTTCGATGGCCGCTTGTGCCACCGACATCCCTTCGTTCTCATGCAGCTCCTTGGCGAACTCAACAATCAATATGGCGTTCTTCGCCGCCAGCCCGACGGTCGTCAGCAGGCCAACCTGGAAGAAGACATCATTCGACAACCCGCGCAGCAACACAGCACCGATGGTGCCTAAAATCCCCAGCGGTACCACCAGCATGACGGAGAATGGAATTGACCAGCTCTCGTACAGCGCCGCCAGACACAGGAACACCACGATCATCGACAGACTGTAAAGCGCCGGTGTTTGTGAGCCGGAAAGCTTCTCTTCGTAGCTCAGGCCGTGCCATGCCACTTTGTAACCCGGTGGCAGTTTGGCCGCGATTTCCATCACCGCCTCGTTGGCATCGCCCGAGCTGTAGCCCGGTGCCGGTGAACCCATCAGTTCGACGGAAGACACGCCGTTGAAACGTTCATAACGCGGTGAGCCGTACACCCATTTGCCGCTGCCGAAGGCGCTCCACGGCACCATATCGCCGCTGGAATTACGGAAATACCAGTTGTTCAGATCTTCAGGCGTGACGCGGGAAGCCGCCTTGCCCTGGATGTAAACACGCTTCACGCGGTCGTTGTACATGAACTGGTTCACATACGCTGAACCCCAGGCCGCTGACAAGGTGTTGTTGATGTCGTCGAGGCTCAGACCCAGCGCCTGCGCCCGTTCATCGTCAATTTCCAGCTGATATTGCGGTTCATCTTCCATCCCGTTCGGGCGCACAGCCATCAGGCGTTTGTCCTGTGACGCCATTTGCAGGAACTGGTTACGCGCGGCCATCAGGGCTTCATGCCCCTTGCCATTGGTGTCTTGCAGGAAGAAGTCGAAACCGGTGGCATTACCCAGTTCCATAACGGCTGGCGGAACGAAAGCAAATACGCGGGCATCTTTGATGGTGGCGAAATGCGCCATCGCACGACCGGCCAGCGCCTGAACTTTTTGCGCGGCGGCCGGGCGGTCGGCCCAGGTTTTCAACTGCACGAAGGCAATCCCGACGTTCTGGCCTCGTCCGGCGAAGCTGAAGCCATTGGCGGTAAACACCGAAGAAACGATGCCGCTTTCCTGCGTCATCAGATATTCCCGGACGTTATCCAGCACCTGCTGGGTTCGTTCTGCCGAGGCGTTGGCGGGCAACGTCGCCTGAACAAACATCACGGCCTGATCTTCATCCGGCAGGAAGGTGGTCGGCACGCGGGTGAACATAAAGCCGGTGGCGATCACGATCAGCAGGTAGATGCCCATAAACAGACGGCGGCGTGAGATGACCGTGCCGACGGCGCGGGTGTAGCGCATCGCGCCTTTGTCGAAGTTACGGTTAAACCAGCCCGCAAAGCCTTTCTGCGATTTTTCTTCGTCGTTGTGTTTGATGATGGTGGCGCACAGCGCCGGGGTGAAAATCAGCGCCATCAGTACGGAGAGCGCCATCGCGGATACGATGGTGATCGAGAACTGACGGTAGATGATCCCGGTTGAGCCACCGAAGAACGCCATCGGCACCAGTACGGCAGACAGCACCAGCGCGATACCAAACAGCGCGCCCTGGATCTGTTTCATCGATTTGATGGTGGCGTCTTTCGGCGAGAGCTTTTCTTCCGTCATCACACGTTCGACGTTTTCCACCACCACGATGGCATCATCCACCAGCAGGCCTATCGCCAGCACCATCCCGAACATGGTCAGGGTGTTAATGGAATACCCCGCTGCCGCCAGAATACCGAAGGTACCGAGCAGAACCACCGGCACCACCAGCGTGGTGACCAGTGTTGCGCGCAGGTTTTGCAGGAACAGCAACATCACGCAGAACACCAGCACGATGGCTTCGATCAGCGTTTTCACCACTTCCTCAATCGATGCGCTGACCACCGGCGCGGTCTGGTACGGGAACTCGACTTTCACGCCAGCCGGCAGAGAATCTTCCAGCCCGGCGATGGTTTCTCTTACTGCTCTGTCGGTGTCCAGTACGTTCGCGCCGCTTGCCAGACGCAGGGCGATAGCGGTAGAGGGCCTGCCGTTAAACGTGGAGGAGATGGAATAACTTTCCGGCCCCAGATCCACGTTGCCGACATCACTGAGACGCACCTGAGAACCGTCGGCGTTCACTTTCAGCAGCACGTTTTTGAACTGATGAATGCTGTCGAAACGGGTTTTACCAATGATCGTGGCGCTGAGTTTGCTGTCTTTGACCGTCGGCAGGCCGCCGAGGGAACCGGACGACACCTGTACGTTTTGCGCTTCAATCGCCGCGCTGACATCACTTGGGACCAGCTGATATTTATACAGTTTTGCCGGGTCGAGCCAGATACGCATCGCGTATTCTGAACCGAGCAGCAGGAAGTCGCCGACGCCTTTGGTACGTACGATCGGGTCTTCCAGTTTGGTCACCAGCAGGTTACTCAGATCCGAGTTACTCATTTTACCGTCGGTCGAAATCAGGCTGACCAGCAGCATGAAGTTGGCCTGATATTTGGCAATACGGATCCCCTGATTGACCACCTCGGTCGGCAGTTGCGATTCGGCCAGCGACACTTTGTTCTGTACCTGAACCTGCGCGATATCCGGGTTAGTACCCTGATCAAAGGTGGCAATGATTGTGGCACTGCCGTCGCTGTTACTTTGCGATTCGATATAGCGCAGGTTATCCAGCCCGTTCAGTTGCTGTTCAATGACCTGAACTACGGTGTTCTGGGCGGTTTCCGCTGACGCACCCGGATAGGTGACGCTGACGGAAATCGCCGGAGGCGCGATATTCGGGTACTGGCTGATCGGCAGTTTCATGATCGACAGCGCACCGGCGAGCATGATGACGATGGCGACAACCCAGGCGAATATGGGGCGGTTAATAAAGAAAGTAGACATTCAGCTCACCTATTGCGCGGAAGGATCGGTCATCGCGAGATTAGCCTGTTCGGCAGGGGCACTGGCTTTACGCTCGGTGGCGTTGACTTTGGCGCCCGGCCTGACGTTCTGTAATCCGTCGGTGATCACTTTGTCGCCGTCATTCAGACCCTGACTGACTAACCAGTTACCGTTCATCATCTGACCGGTGGTGATGGAACGCTGCTCAACGGTGCTGTCGGCTTTCACCACATACACATAAGGCGCACCTTTGACGTCATGCATGATGGCTTCCTGCGGTACCAGAATACCTTTGTCATCAATGCCTTGTTGTAACTGGGCGTGAACAAACATACCCGGCAGCAGTTCGTCGTGCGGGTTCGGGAAAGAGGCCCGCAGGGTAACGGAACCGGTACTTTGCGACACGGTGACTTCGGAGAATTCCAGCTTGCCCGGCAGGGCGTATTTGCTGCCATCTTCCAGCGTCAGGGTGGCCTGCGCGGCGTTGTCACCGGCGGATTGCAACTTACCGGAAGCCAGCGCGCGACGCAGTTTCAGCAAATCTTGTGAGGATTCATTGACGTCAACATAGATAGGATTGAGCTGATCGATAGTGGTCAGATATGCCGTCTGGCCGCTGGTCACCAGCGCACCTTCGGTATACAGCGAGCGGCCAATATGGCCGGAAATCGGCGCGTACACTTTGGTGTATTGCAGATTGACACGGGCGGTCTCGACATCCGCTGCGGCTTCGCGCTCGGCGGCTACGGCATCATCATATTGCTGACGGCTGACCGCCTGCGCTTCAACCAGCGGTTTATAGCGGCGGGCGGTGGCGTCGGCGCTTTTCCAGGTCGCCATCGCGCGATCGAAAGCGGCCTGATAGGTTGACGGATCAATCTGATAAAGCTGCTGACCGGCTTTGACTTCGCTGCCTTCCACGAACAGACGTTTTTGGATCACGCCGCTCACCTGCGGACGGACTTCCGCGCTGCGAACCGCGGTGGTGCGGCCGGGCAGACTGGTGGTGAGGGCGACGGGCTGGCTGTGCAAAGTAACGACATTCACCGCAGGAGCCTGTGCTGCCGGGGAAGCAGAACTGGCAGAACCATCACATGCGGAAAGCAGTACCACTGTACTGACAGAAAGTAACTTCAGGCGCATAGAATTCACTCTTTTGGGGGAATTGAGAATAACCATTCTCAACAAGTCCTTCACTATACGAGAGCGCCTGATTTCCCGGTGTAAGGATATTGTCATCACCCATGTTTCTATATTTCAAAACATGAGGATTATGTTGCTACATAATCCCTTGTTCTTGTGTGGTTTTAGTCTTTTCGTGCAGTGGAAAATGGCAGGAAAGTCATTACTTAGTAAACTAATTAATAGGCCATAAGAATAATTATCAGAGGGATGTTCTAAAAGTGAATGAATTGTTAGGTGTTAAAAAAGTGTGATGCATATCAAACAAATTTATACATTTTAACCTGCTCCTTACCTGAAAAGACTAAGGGATTAAGCCCGCAGCCGTTACCTTAAGGGCCGAGAACGAGCAGTTCTCACATTTGCTTGTTGCCAGCCGTTTTGAACAGCGGCCAGTTGCAACCCCCATGCCCACAGTCCGATGTGGGCTTTTTTTTTGCCTTTGCACCGCCAGCCAGCTTTCCTCTCGCAAAACTGTGATCCCTTTCATACTCCTGACTGCTATGTCTATACAACTATACATTCTGTGACTTAACTCAATTAACGGTTTATTTTTAGCCAGCGAATTGAGGGAAGACAGATGATAAAACTTGGCAGCAAGGTTCACGATCTGGGGAAAGCCCTGATGACGCCTATCTCGGTGATTGCCGCCGCCGGGATTTTCTTAGGCCTGGCCGCCGCATTGCAGAATCCGGCGGTCACTGGTGAAACCTTTACCCAGATGAAAACATTGCAACTGGTCATCGGCTTTATCCGTCAGGTCTCCGGTGCGCTGTTCGCTAATTTGCCGTTGTTTTTTGCGGTCGCCACGGCAATGGGGCTGGCTAATGCAGAGAAGGCCACGGCGGCGTTTTCCGCCGTGATCGGTTTTGTCGGGCTGCACGTCGGGGTTAATTACAGCCTGCTGGCGCAGGGTATTACGCCGGAAACCATTACGGTCGCCAAACTCACGGCAAAAGGCATGACCGAAAGTGACGCGATGATTTACGCCGCCGAGTTCACCAACACGCTGGGGATTTTCACCTACAACATGAGCGTGCTGGGCGGGGTGCTGGTCGGCCTGATCACCATGTGGCTGCACAACCGTTTCTATACCATCGTGCTGCCGACGGCGATCGCGTTTTTTGGCGGGCGGCGTTTTGTACCAATTGTCACCGTGCTGGTGCTGCCGATCGTCGGTGTGCTGATGTCGCTGATCTGGCCGACGATCGCCCAGGGGATCCAGTGGATCGGCGAGCTGATCGGGCGCACGGGCGAGATCGGCACCTTTATTTATGCCACCTCAGAACGTTTGCTGATCCCGACCGGTTTGCATCACATCATTAATGAAACCGTGCGCTTTACCCCCATCGGCGGTGTCACCACGGTGGATAACCAGAGTATTGTCGGCGCGCTGAATATCTTTAATGCTGCGCTGGCCAATCCGGGCACGATCTCCGATGCGGTCACGCAGCAGGCGACGCGCTTCCTGGCGCAGGGGAAAATCCCGGTGATGATGTTCGGGTTACCGGCGGCGGCGCTGGCGATGTATCACTGCGCGCGGCCGGAACATAAAGGCCGCGTGAAAGCGCTGATGCTGGCGGGCGCACTGGCGTCATTTACCACCGGGATCACTGAACCGCTGGAGTTCTGCTTTATTTTCGTTTCGCCGGTGCTGTATTTCCTGCATGCGGTGCTGACGGGGTTGTCGTTCGTGCTGATGCAAATGCTGCATGTGATGATCGGTAACGTGCAGGGCGGGGCGATCGACTTCCTGATCTTCGGTGTGCTCGGCGGCAGCCGCACGCACTGGTGGTATCCGCTGATCCTCGGCATCATCTACGCGCCACTGTATTACTTCACGTTCCGCTGGGTCATTCTGCGGATGCAGGTAAAAACGCCGGGGCGTGAGGATGAAAATGATGCCGAAGAACGCGCAAAACCGGCGCAGGGCACGGGCGAAAAAACCAAAAATATCATCATCGGACTGGGCGGCGAGGGGAATATTACGGCGGTCGATTGCTGTTTCACCCGCCTGCGCGTGAAGGTCAAAGATATGACTCAGATACAGGATGGCACATTAATGAAAACCGGCGCGATGGGGGTGAAACGCATCACCGAAACGGATGTGCATGTGATCTATGGCCCGCAGGTTGAACAGGTGGCGAATCTGGTGAAGGCGGAGTTGTCGGGCATTGCCTGACGGCGCTTAAGCTTTCACTTTGGCATGGACGCTGAAGCCATAGTTTTTCTGGTTGTAGTAGACATCAGACACTTCAAACAGCGTGCCGTCAGTGAACGACACAATCGCGTGGGAATGCAGCACCGGCTGGTCGCGTGACAGGTTGAGCGCGACGCGTATCTCGTTGGACGGCAGTTCTGCCGAAATCAGTTTGGTGCTGCCCGCAGGCTGGAAACCTTTCGAGCGAATATAAGCATATTTTGACGATGTCATGGCGGCGCGCGTGATATCCGGGAACCGGTCGCACAGCATCCAGCATTGTTCATACACAAACGGCTCATCACCGAGCAGACGCAGGCGGATCATAAAATAAACTTCAGTACCGGCGGGAATATTCAGTTCGCGGGCAATGTCTTCACTGGCAGGCATACGGCGAAATTCCAGCACCTGATTTTCAATGCGCTGATTATTTTCCTGGGCGACTTCGCTGGCGGTGAGATGCCGGTCGAGCGGCAGAATGATTTTTTGCTGCTTTGGCGGCTCAACGACAAAGGTGCCGCGACCGCGAAAACGGGCCACACGCCCCTGACGCACCAGATAATCCACGGCTTTTCGCGCGGTCATGCGCGAGACGCCATAGATTTCGCACATGGCGGCTTCGGTCGGGATCGGATCTCCGGGGCGGATTTCGCCGGTGCTGATTTTTTCGGTAAGTTGCTGCTCAATTTGCAGATAAAGCGGCGTGAACGAATTTTTGTCTATCTTCATTAACCCTTACCTCCGACCCTTTTAAATTTCACTTAAGAATAATTGTATAGTCAGCTATACAAAGCAGCCAGCCACCCTGTTGGTTTTCTGCTCAAAATGGGTTTCAGCACACACAAAAAATAAAGGTTGCTGACATCAGCAACCTTTCTGCATTTTGAAACCACTTTCCGGTGGCGTCAGGCGTTATTCAGGCAACAGCGCCGTGGAGGTGAATCCGCACGGGCCATTTTCCTGATTTTTGAACCGCCAGCAGTGCTGATGGTATTTCGCGACCGAATTACGGTGTGCCACACTGATAACTGACGTTTCCGGCAATTCGCTCAGCAGCAGAGCGTATACCTGTTGTTCGGTTTCGTCATCCAGTGCGCTGGTGGCTTCGTCGAGGAACAGCGTATCGGGTTTGATCAACAGCGCACGGGCAAAGGAGAGCCGCTGCTGTTCACCCGGCGAGAGGCGCTGGCTCCAGTTGGCGTAATCATCCAGAATTTCTACCGCCGCCAGATGTGACAGACGACATTGCGTCAGCACCTGTTGCAGTTGTTCATCCGTATATTCACGGCTGGCGTCAGGATAACTGAGCGCATCGCGCAATGTGCCAATCGGAATGTAACTGCGCTGTGGCAGGAACAGATAACGCTTACCTTCTGCCAGCGCAATATTGCCTGAGCCGTAAGGCCAGATACCGGCAATCGCACGCAGCAACGTTGATTTACCACAACCGGAAGGCCCGGCAATCAGCACGCGTTCGCCCGGTTGCATGGCAGCAGAAATATTGCAAAACAGCGGATTCCCGTTCGGCAGGTTCAGCGTCAGTTTATCAAGCTGTAAGGCGTGTTCGGTGCTTTTGCCTACGCTGATGCCGCGCGGCTGAGCGTTAACCTGATCGATTGCCGCATTGAAACCGGCAAGACGGTTAACCGTGGCTTTCCAGTTTGCCAGATCGGTAAAGGCATCGATGAACCAGGACAACGCGCCCTGCACCTGACCGAACGCGGAAGCAATCTGCATCAGCGCACCCATCTGGATCGCGCCGGCGAAATAGCGCGGTGACGCCACCAGGATCGGGAAAATATTGGCAAACTGCGCGTAAAAGTTGGATGCCACGTTCAGGCGACGGGTGACGCGCATGATAGACCACCAGTTGGTTTTGATGGATTCAAACTTGCCGGTCAGCTGATCGTGCTCGTTTTTTTCACCGTGATACAGCGCGATCGCGTCGCTGTTTTCACGAATACGGATCAGGCCAAAACGGAAGTTCGCCTCGAACCATTCCTGATTAAACCCGAGTCTTACCAGCGGCTTACCGATATACCAGATAATGAAGGAACCAATGGCGGCATAGAGCAGCGCGAACCACAGCATGTAGCCGGGGATTTCAACGTGATGGCCCGCGAGCATAAAGTTCAGCGGCCCGCTGATCGACCACAAAATAAATACGAAGGAGAACAGCGTCACCACGCTCGACAGCAGACCGAGCACCAGAGAAAGTGTCCCGCTGGTCAGGGCATTCAGGTCATCGGAAATACGCTGATCGGGGTTATCCACCTGATGCTGATACTCCGTGTAATAATAGGCGTGATTGGTCAGCCACTTCTCCATATACTCTTCAGTCATCCAGCGCCGCCAGCTCATTTGCAGACCCTGCGTCAGATACACTCTGTAGATGGCGATAACGATGAACAACAGCGCCAGCCAGGTAAATTTAAATAGCTGGGCTTTGAAAACCGGATAGTTTCTGTTTTGCAGCGCGTCATAAAAGACACGGTTCCATTCGTTAAACTGTACGCTGAGGTACACACCGGCCAGCGAAAGGATGATGATTGTGGTCAACATGCTCCAGGCACGCCACTTTTCTTCTGAGCGCCAGTAAGGCTTAATTAACTGCCAGACGGCGCCCCATTGCGCCGATTTCCCAGGTTTTTTAGTCATAATAGCCATGTGTAATCGATATGTTGTAAAGCCAATCATCCCAGAATGAGTGGCTCAGTGCGATAGGGCAATGAGCCACTTGTAAGGATGTTTTTCCAGCACGAAGCTCTGTAGACCACAAAAGTAGAAGGATGTTTGATGAAAGTCGCAGTGAATTTACTGCTGGTGGCAGGATGTTTTGCCAGTGTTCAGGCGTTTGCCCAGATTGATGAACCGGATATCGACGCCGATTGTGTTAAAGCCGGGATTTATGCCGCTGCCGGAAAAGTGGCTTATCAGCAGGGTGATATGGGCAAAGCCCGGGAAATTTTTCGTAATCAGGTCGCCTGGAGCGAGTTTTGCCATAAGCCGCAGGACCAGATTGCCACGGCCTACAACAACATTGCGTTGACCTACATAAAGCAGGGCGATTATCTGAAAGCCAAGGCCTGGCTGATGCTGGCACCTGCTGACAAAAAATCACAATACAACCTGAGTCAGATGCAGCCAAAACTGGATGCCTTGCCGCCAGCCGAAAGTCCGGCAGGGATTTACTGGCAATATGCCGGGTTTGGTAGCTGGAATATCGTCGAAGTGAAAGCCGAAGAAGCGCAGTTTAAAATCGATTTCAGCGGTTTATACATGGGGCAGATGTCACTGTATTACGGCCCGAATACCGGCGATTTTTCGGTGGTGACGGCAATCAAGGATAATCACGCGGTTTACCACGAAGCCGATGATGCCTCCGCCGGTGGCGGCGAGTGTAGCGTGGACATGAATTTCGCACCCCGGAGCGTTAAACTTCACACCACCAATGACTGCGGTTTCGGTCACAACGTGCAGGCCGAAGGCGAATTTGTACGGGTGACGCCGTAAGTTTAAAACCCGCCTCAGGCGGGTTTTAAGGGCTAATACCTCGTCAATGCACATTTCAACTTTTTGATTTTGCTGCAATACACCAGCCCAACCTCCTCTCGCAGGGGAGGGAGCCGATCGACGTATGCCTTTAGCCGAAGAGGGCGCCGAGTCAGGTTATATTCACTGCGGCCACTTCATTTCGCCCTTCAATACTTTCGCACTCAGTTGTAATGAAGAATCGTCTTTCAGTTGCGGATAATGTTTTTTCATCGCGGCGATAAGCGCGGCAGAATCTTTCGCTTTCGGTAATTCTTTTTCCAGCGTCAGCAGATACTGGCGGGTGAATTCCACCGATTCCAGCGTTTTTGGCGCGCCCGGCAGGAAATGTCCCGGTACAACGACTTGCGGATTAAGACCGGTAATTTCATTGAGCGCTTCTACCCACTGTTTACGGGATTTCGGCGTCTGCGTATCTGCTGTCCAGACATGCATGTTATTGCCATTCACCAGCACGCCGCCCACTACCGCTTTCAGCGACGGGATCCAGACAAACGTCCGTTCTTTATCTACGCCCTGAACCTCAAACTGATGGCCTTCGAGTTCAAAGGTCGTACCTTTCAGCGGTTCAGGAACCACAACAGATTTTGGCGCATTGTCTTTCAACTGCGGTCCCCAGAAAGCGACTTTGCCGTCTTTGCTGGCGTTGATCTGGTCGATGGTGGCCTGCGTTGCCACGATTTTGGCGTCCGGGAACGCGGCATGGATGACATCCAGCCCGAAGTAGTAATCCGGGTCGGACTGGCTGATGTACACCGTCGTCAGTTTCTTGCCGGTCGCCTTGATCATTTCCACCAGTTTTTCTGCGTCATTGCGCTGGAACTGCGCGTCGATCAGAACTGCTTCTTTATCGCCGGTAATGATTTCAGAAGAAACCGGGAAAACGCTTTTTTCACCGGGGTTATACACGTCCATTTTCAGTGCACTGGCGGCGTGAGCGGACAGGCTGCTGCCCAGCAGGGCGGCGATCAGAGTCAGATGTTTCAGTTGCATGGGTTTTCCTCAGAGACGTAAATAATCACATTCAGTAAGACTCTACTGTACGTTGCATAATCCGCGGGAAAAACCGGATAATGCGCAACTGTTTGTTGCATAAACCGGACGAATCATGGACAGAATTACCGCTGCACAAGTGTTTGTTGCCATTGTTGAACGGGGAAGCATGGTCAGTGCTGCCGAATCGCTGAATATGTCGCGGGCGATGGTGACACGTTATCTGTCGGAGATGGAAAAGTGGTCGGGCGCGCGCCTGCTGCACCGCTCCACCCGCAAACTCAGCCTGACGGATGCGGGCGAAAACACGCTGGCGCGTTGCCGGAAAATGCTGTCGGTGGCGGCGGAAATGAGCAGCGTGGCGGATACGGGCGATGAAGCGTTGCGCGGTTTGCTGCGTCTGAGTTGCTCACAATCTTTCGGGCAGGGTGCGGTGGTGATTGCGGTCAGTGAATTTTTGCGCCGACATCCGCAGGTCAGTATCGATCTTCAGCTGGAAAGCCGGGCGATCAATCTGGTGGAAGACCGGATTGATCTGGCGCTGCGCATCACTAACGATCTGGATCCGAACCTGATCGCCCGGCCGCTGGCGCTGTGTCCGTCGGTCGTCTGCGCGTCGCCGGCTTATCTGGCCGCGCAGGGTACGCCGCAGCATCCGCAGGATCTGGCAGTCCACAACTGCCTGACGTACACCTGGTTCGGCAAAAGCCTGTGGCAGTTTGCACGGCAGGGTGAACAGGTCGCGATTCCGGTGAGCGGAAATCTGAGCGCCAATGAATCGCTGGTGCTGCTGACCGGGGCAGTGGAAGGCGCGGGAATCGTCATGCAGCCTTATTATTCGGCGGCACCGCTGATTGCCAGCGGTCAGCTTGTCGCCTTACTCAGCGGGTGGCAGCCACAGGAAATGGGGATTTATGCGATTTACATGTCCCGGCGGCAAATGCCGGCGGCGTTGCGAGCGCTGCTCGATTTTCTGGTGGAATGGTTCAAAGGCCATCCGCGCTGGCTGTCGCTGACAGAAGAAAAACGCTGAGTCACCGGCAGGGAATAAGCCAGTGGAATCGGTCCCTTTTTCGTCTTCCGCGCATTCCCTGCAATGTATTGTTATGTAAAGATTAATCCTGATATCGGGTGTTTTTCAGGCAGCAAGGGCACAGACTGCGTCTGGTCAAAAGTGTGATCAACGTGGTATTTAAACCCATCCGGCGCAATGCCGGTGCCTTTACTCATCACTAAAAATATCCGGAGTTTTTATGCCTGTCGCACTCCTGGCACTGGCGCTCAGCGCGTTTGCCATCGGTACCACTGAATTCGTCATCATGGGGCTGCTCCCCAACGTGGCGGGGGATCTGAATGTCAGTATTCCTTCTGCAGGCTGGTTAATCAGCGGATACGCGCTGGGTGTGGCAATCGGGGCACCGATCATGGCCGTGCTGACGGCAAAACTGCCGCGCAAGAACACCCTGCTGCTGCTGATGAGCATCTTTATTATTGGCAACGTGATGTGCGCGCTGTCGTACAGCTACGATTTCCTGATGCTGGCGCGCGTGATCACCGCGCTGTGTCATGGTGCCTTCTTCGGGATTGGCGCGGTGGTAGCGGCAAGTCTGGTGGCGCCTAACCGTCGTGCTTCAGCGGTTGCGCTGATGTTCACCGGCCTGACACTGGCTAACGTGCTGGGCGTTCCGCTCGGTACTGCGCTCGGACAGGCTTTCGGCTGGCGTTCAACCTTCTGGGTGGTGGCGGTGATTGGCGTGGCCTCACTGTTCGCACTCTATAAAAAGCTGCCGGATAAGAAAGAAGAAGAGCCGACTGATCTGCGTAAGGAAATCCGTGCGCTGGGTAGCCTGGGATTATGGCTGTCGCTGTCGATCACTATTTTCTTTGCTGCCGCGATGTTCGCGCTGTTCACGTATATCGCGCCTATCCTGACGCAAATTACCGGCGTGTCTGAGCACGGTGTCAGCTGGACGCTGCTGCTGATCGGCCTCGGTCTGACCATCGGTAACGTGCTGGGCGGGCGTCTGGCGGACTGGCGTCTGGGTATCTCGCTGACCCTGACTTTCCTGATGATCGCCATATTCTCCGTGCTGTTCAGCTACACCAGCGTTCATCTGGTGGCGGCGGAAATCACGCTGTTTATCTGGGCGATGGTGAACTTTGCCGCGGTGCCTGCCTTGCAGGTTAACGTGGTGACCTATGGCAAAAACGCGCCAAACCTGGTGTCGACCCTGAACATTGCGGCGTTTAACGTGGGCAATGCGCTGGGTGCCTGGGTGGGCGGCGCGGTGATTGAACGCGGAATGGGACTGAGCACTGTGCCGCTGGCGGCGGGCGCACTCGGCGCTATCGGCTTCGTACTGTGTGTGATCACTTTCCGCCGTGCGGCGAAGAAAGCGGAAAAAGCGGCCGCGTAATTCAGCCGCTAAAAAAATTAAAGGCCATGCAGGATTTCTCCGGCGTGGCCTTATTTTTTTCTGTTCAGCGCATCAGCGCGGCCTCGAGATGCCCGGCAAAGCGTTGCGCCTGCTGATGGCAGTGTTCGGTAAATGTGGTGACCAGCGCCGAAGCGGGGCGGTGCAATGGCCGGATCAGGCTGACGGTAAAGGGTACGGCGACGCTGAATTCCCGCAGGACGAGTCCGTTGTCACAATAATCCAATGCGGTCAGCGGGTTGACGATCGACACGCCCGCGCCTTCGCGCACCATACTGCACACTGACGCGGCGCTGTGGGTTTCCATCACCAGCCGCCGCGTAACCTGTTGTTCCATAAATAACGTATCCAGCAGTTGCCGGTAACTGTCGGTCGCCGACAGGCTGATATAATTCAGTCCGCTGAAATCTTGTGGTGTGAGTCGCGATTTCTCAGCCAAAGGATGTCCGGCAGGCAGCACGCACACTTCGTTCAGTGTCAGCAGCGTCTGTCGCTCGGTTCCGGCTGGGGTCTGGGTGTTTTCCGTCAACCCCAAATCATGGCGCTGCGCCGACAGCCATTCTTCCAGCAGCGGCGATTCCTGCGGCACAATATTGAAACTGACGTCAGGGTAGCGGTCGAGAAACGGTTTACACACCGCAGGCAGCAGCGACTGACTGAACACCGGCAGGCAGGCGATCGACAGTTGCGCCTGCTCGAACTGGCGGATGCCTTCCGCTGCGCTGATAATTCTGTCCAGCCCGTAGTACGAGCGCTGCACTTCCTCAAACAGCCGCAGACCCTGAACGGTAGGATATAAACGCCCGCGCAGGCGTTCGAATAACTGCAGATTCAGCAACTTTTCGCAGCGCGCCAGTTCACGGCTGACTGTCGGCTGCGAGGTATTGAGCAACGCAGCGGCTTCCGTCAGATTGCCGGTGGTCATGACCGCATGAAAAATTTCGATATGGCGCAGGGAAATAGCTGGCATGGTTTCATCCGCTAAGCGATGACAATAGCCCATATCATAAATGAATAGACTTGCCTGAAATAGATATTTTATCGCCGGTCTGCCACGCGGCATACTGAGGGAAATATGACGGACTTCAACTGACGGAAAATCTTATGCCACGCGCTCTGAACGATATGTCTACCGCGCTTAATGCCGCGAATTTACTGGCTCTGCCGCAACAATTTGGCTGCCCTGTGTGGGCGTATGACGCTGAGATTATCAAACAGCGCATCGCGCAGTTGCGCCAGTTTGACGTGATCCGTTTTGCGCAGAAAGCCTGTTCTAATATTCATATCCTGCGTCTGATGCGCGAGCAGGGCGTGAAGGTCGATTCCGTTTCTCTGGGTGAAATTGAGCGTGCGCTGGTGGCCGGTTTTATTCCGGGCGGCACAGACAGTGAGATTGTGTTTACTGCTGACGTACTGGATCAACCGACGCTGGAGCGCGTGACAGCGCTGGATATTCCGGTGAACGCCGGTTCCATCGACATGCTCAGTCAGATTGGTCAGCATAAAGCCGGGCATCCGGTGTGGCTGCGCGTGAACCCGGGCTTCGGTCACGGGCACAGCCAGAAAACCAATACCGGCGGGGAAAACAGTAAACACGGGATCTGGTATGCCGATTTACCGCAGGCGCTGACAGAGATTGCCCGTTACGACCTGAAACTGGTGGGCATTCATATGCATATCGGTTCCGGCGTGGATTATGGTCACCTTGAGCAGGTTTGCGATGCGATGGTGCGTCAGGTGATTGAAACCGGACACGATATTGAAGCGATCTCCGCCGGTGGCGGCCTGTCGATCCCCTATCATTTTGAAGAAGAATCCATTGATACCGGCCACTATTTTGGTCTGTGGAATCGTGCGCGCGAGCAGATTGCCGCGCATCTCGGGCATGAGATTAAACTGGAGATCGAACCGGGGCGTTTCCTGGTGGCGGAATCCGGCGTGCTGGTGGCGCAAATCCGTGCGGTGAAAAACATGGGCAGCCGTCATTTCGTGTTGTGCGACGCAGGCTTTAATGACCTGATGCGCCCGGCGATGTACGGCAGCTATCATCATATTTCACTGTTACCGGCCGATGGCCGCGATGTGAGCGGACAACCGCTGACGGATTCCGTGATCGCCGGTCCGCTGTGTGAATCCGGCGACGTGTTTACCCAGCAGGCAGGCGGCGGAGTGGAAACCTTCCCGCTGCCGCCGGTACACATCGGCGATTATCTGGTGTTCCACGATACCGGCGCGTACGGCGCATCGATGTCATCAAACTACAACACCCGACCTCTGCTGCCGGAAGTATTGTTTGAGAATGGCGTGCCAAGACTGATTCGTCGCAGGCAGACGGTGGAAGAGTTAATTGCTCTGGAGCTCTAGTCTCTGCGTCTGAGCCGGTGAGGTGGCTTGCTTTGCTCCTCCCCCTGCGAAGGGGGAGGCGGGGAGGGGGTTTTAAATACAAAGCAATGAGTTAAAGCACACTTTGAATTTTGTTTTTGACCTTAATACCCCACCCCAATCCTCCCCTTCGCAGGGGAGAAAGTTTACTTATCAAACATCTCTTTTCTCAGTAACACGATTTCTTCTGCCAGATCACGGCACAGCATGGCGGTCATCAGATGATCCTGCGAGTGCACCATGATCAGATTCACCGGAATTTTCCCCACGCCTTCATCCAGGCCAATCAGTTGCGTCTGTACTTTGTGCGCAACACGCGCCGCGTCGTCCGAGGCTTTCAGCATCGCATCAGCCTGTTCCCATTCTTTTTTACGTGCATGCTGAATCGCCATCATGGCGTTAGATCGTGCTTCTCCGGCGTTGATCAATAACTCCATCACCGTTTGTTCCAGATCGAATTCCATCGAAAACTCCAAATTGGTATACCAGAAAGGGGTGAAATCATCATATTGGAATTCCAATATTCACATGTGAGAACGCTGTCACAGAAATTAATTCGTATTCCGCTATTTTTTGGCATGCCACATTACGAAATTATTCCCGAAATATGGCCGACAGGATGATTTACAGAACCGGAATCTGACCCTGCTTCGTACGACACCTTTATTCCTCATTCAATATAAAAGGTGAAGACGAAATCAACACCTGTGAAGTATAGAAAAAAGAAAATGAGGTGCTGTCATGTCACTGAAAGACCGCTTTATCGATTCTCTGGGGGGATTCGCCAACACCTTTAATAGCTTCCGATACATCATGGCTATTAAGGCGTCTTTTATCACGTTAATGCCCGTTATTATTGTGGGGGCATTCTCAGTTTTAATTTCAAATATGGTGATGGATCCGAAAAACGGATTAGCGCATTTTGAAATGTTCTCCTGGCTGGCCACCCTCAAACCGATCATGAGCAGTATTAACTACGCCACGCTCAGTTTTCTGACCATCGGTGCGGTGTTTTTAATTGGTATCGAACTCGGGAAAATTAACGGCTCACGTTCGTTATTTCCCGGCCTGCTGGCAGTGATTTGCTTTATTGCCGTGACGCCAACCACCGTCGATATGATGGTTAACGGCCAGATGCAGGAAGTGAAAGATGTGCTGGCAAAACAATTCTCCGATACTAAAAGTCTGTTCCTCGGCATGTTTATTGCCATTCTGTCGGTGGAGATTTATTCCCGTCTGGAACGGGTTAACGGCCTGCGTATAAAAATGCCCGAGAGCGTGCCGCCCAATGTGTCGGCGTCATTCTCGGCGTTAATTCCCGCCATTATTACCGTGGTGCTCGTCGCTACCTTCGGCTTTGTATTCCACCGCGTCACCGGCATGTATCTGTACGATGCGGTGTATCAGGTGATTCAGCGTCCGCTGGAATCGGTGATGCAAAGTCTGCCGGGCATTCTGCTGCTGATGTTTGTCGCGCAGCTGTTCTGGGTGATTGGTATTCATGGCAACCAGATGATTAAACCGATTCGCGAACCGCTGTTGCTCGGCGCCATCATGGTTAACATGACCGCGTTTGAGCAGGGTCATGAGGTGCCAAACATCATCACCATGCCGTTCTGGGATGTATATATGAGCATCGGAGGCTCGGGTTGTACCATCGGTTTGTTGCTGGCGGTGATGATCGCTACCCGCCGCAAAGAGATGCGCGAAATCGCCAAACTGTCCCTCGGGCCAAGTTTCTTCAACATCAATGAACCGGTGATTTTCGGTATGCCGATTATGCTCAACCCGATCCTGGCTATCCCGTTCATCATCACGCCGCTGATCACCGGCACCATCGGCTATTTTGCGACGAGCCTTGGTTTCGCCGGACGCGCGGTGGTGATGGTGCCGTGGACCACACCGCCGATTATCAACGCCTGGCTGTCAACGGCCGGATCGATGGGCGCGGTGTTTACCCAGATTGGCTGCATTGTGGTGGCGGTACTGATTTATCTGCCGTTTGTGAAAGTCGCGGCGCGTCGTGCCGATCAGGCTCAGCTTGAAGCCATGCAGCAGAGCCAGAAACAGGCTGCCACGGCGTAAATTATTCGGAAAATGAGGGATGTTATGAGTAAGGTTTCAATCGCCATTCCTGACGGATTTATTCTCGGTGCCGCCGCCTCTGCATGGCAGACCGAAGGCTGGAGCGGCAAAAAAGACGGGCAGGATTCGTATCTGGATCTCTGGTACAAAAATAACCGCCACGTCTGGCACAACGGTTACGGCCCGGCGAAAGCCACCGATTTCATCAACCGCTACAAAGAAGACGTGGCGCTGATGAAAGCCAGCGGGCTGAGTCATTACCGCACGTCAGTTAACTGGTCGCGCTTTTTCACCGACTATGAGTTGGGTACGGTCGATGAAGAATATGCCGCCTACATTGACGACTATCTGGATGAGATGAAACGCAACGGCATCGAACCGATGCTGTGTCTTGAACACTACGAATTACCGGCGTTTCTGATCGAAAAATACGATGGCTGGAGCTCGAAAAAAGTCGTCGATCTGTTTGTGCTGTATGCAGAGAAAGTCTTCGAACGGTATGCCGGAAAAGTCCGCCGCTGGTTTACCTTCAACGAACCGGTGGTGGTGCAAACCCGCGTGTATCTGGATGCGATACGCTGGCCGTTCGAGCAAAACACCGCGAAATGGATGCAGTGGAATCACCACAAAGTGCTGGCAACCGCCAAAGTGGTCGAACTGTTCCATCGCAAAAAATATCACGCCGAAGGCACCGTCGGGGTGATTTTAAATCCGGAAGTGACGTACGCCCGTTCATCGGCGGCGCATGACCAAAAGGCGGCGCATTTATACGATTTATTCTATAACCGCGTATTTTTAGACCCGATGATCAACGGGGAATATCCACAGGAATTACTGGAACTACTGGAAAAGCACGGCGTACATTTCGATTATACAGAAGCGGAACTGGCGGTTATCCGTAATAACACCGTGGATGAAGTGGGTATTAATCTTTATTACCCGCACCGGGTGAAAGCACCGTCCCGCGAATGGAATAAAGACACGCCATTCCATCCGGCGTATTACTACGAACATTTCGAATTGCCCGGACGCCGGATGAATAAATCGCGTGGCTGGGAAATCTATCCGAAAATTATTTATGACATGGCGATGCGCATTAAAACGGAATACGGAAATATTTCGTGGTTTGTGGCTGAAAACGGCATGGGTATCGAAAATGAAGGCCAGTTTCGCGATGCCGTCAGCGGGGAAATTCAGGACAACTATCGTATTGAATTTATTGCCGAGCATCTTTACTGGACATTAAAAGCGCGGGAAGACGGCGCCAATTGTCAGGGATATATGCTCTGGGCCTTTACCGATAATGTCTCGCCAATGAACGCCTTTAAAAATCGTTACGGGCTGATCGAAATTGATCTTGATAACAATCGTGATCGCCGTCAGAAGAAATCCTCTCACTGGTTTAAATCACTCAGTGAAAGTGGTGTGTTGTCTTTAACGCTCGATGACCAGGAAAAATAACCTAAGGAAACACTATGAAACGAATCGTTTTAGCTTGTTCGGCAGGGATGTCCACGTCACTGGTGGTCACCAAAATGGAAAAAGAAGTCACTGCGCGGGGGCTGGAATATCAGATCTACGCGATCCCTGAAAACAATCTGCGTGACGAGCTTGAAGCCTATGGCCGCGATATTGTCGCCGTGCTGCTCGGGCCGCAGGTGCGTTTTAAACTGGCGGAGAATAAAAAGCTGACTGATGAACACGGCATTCCGATTGCGGTGATCGACATGGTGGCTTACGGCACGTTAAACGGTGCAAAAGTGCTGGATCAGGCATTATCTCTGATACAGTAACATCCGGTCTTTTTTGTTTTTTGCATCAGGGTGATTGTGTGGAAAAAGGTGTGGTTTCGCAGGACAGAAAGCAGTATCAGGAAATCGGGCATGACCTGCGTGAGCAAATCAAGCAAGGGCATTTCGCCGTGGGATCCCGCCTGCCGCCCGAACGCAATATGGCGGAAAACTACGGCGTCAGCCGGACGATTGTGCGCGAAGCCTTACTGATGCTGGAACTGGAGGGCACGGTGGATATCCGTCAGGGTTCCGGCGTGTACGTGATCCGCATTCCTTCTCAGGAAGAAGGCGAAGACGAACTGTTGTATCAGGGGCAGATTGGCCCCTTTGAAATCTTACAGGCGCGGCAGTTGCTCGAAAGTAATATTGCCGCGTTTGCCGCCAAAATGGCCACCAAAGCGGATATCGAAAATCTGCGCCGCACGCTGGAGCAGGAACAAATCGCCATCGTGGCTAACGACGAAAGCGGTGATAACGACCGGCTGTTCCACCTGCTGATTGCCGGTGCGACACAAAACCAGATGCTGCTCGATTCGGTGAAAAATATCTGGATGCACCGGGATTCCAGCCCGCTGTGGAAACAGTTACACAGCCATATTGCCACCCGCGGTTACCGCCTGAAATGGCTGGCTGATCATCAGAATATTTTGGCCGCACTGCGCCGCCGCGACGTCATGGGCTCGTATCAGGCGATGTGGCAGCACATGGAAAATGTGAAAAATACGCTGATGGAATTGTCGGATGTGGATGCGCCGGAGTTTGACGGCTATCTGTTTGAATCTGTGCCGATTTTTCAGGGAAAGATGGTCTGAAAGCGATGAAGATTATTAATCTGAGTGAACGGCCTGAATTTCAGGACGCGGTCACAGACTGGCTGTGGCAGGCATTTGGCAGCGAAAACAGCCGGGAGTTTTTTGCCAGCGTGGTGCGAAGCAGCCTGTCCGGCGCGGACTTGCCGCAAACGTTTATCGCACTCGAAGACGACAGGCTGGCAGGAACCGTCGGCCTGTGGCGCTGTGATTTAATCAGCCGTCAGGATCTTACCCCGTGGCTGGCGGCGTTATACGTGGATGAAAATTTCCGTTCGTGCGGGCTGGGGCAGCAGTTACAGGAATTTGTACTGGAACAGAGCCGCCGCAGCGGCTTTTGTGAGTTGTATTTGTATGCCGAATTCACCGGCTATTACGAACGTTTTGGCTGGAAATACATCGGCGATGCGCTGGATTATCCGGATAAGCCGGTGCATCTTTTCCATCAACATCTTTAGCTGTTTGCCGGGCCGCTCACCGAGTGACGACGTACCAGCGTCGGGCTGAACATATGGGTTGTTTCCGGTAACGGCTGACCGTTTGCCAGCGCTAACGCCAGTTGCGCTGCCTGATTCGCCATCGCCACCACCGGATAACGTACGGTGGTCAGACGCGGGCGCAGATAGCGTGAAATCAGCACATCATCAAAGCCAATCAGCGAAATTTCGCCCGGCACATCAATACTGTTATCGCTTAATACCGATAATGCACCGGCGGCCATCGGGTCGTTGTAACAGGTCACCGCCGTAAATCCTTTGCCCAATCCCAGTAAATCCGCCATGGCTTTTTCACCACCGATTTCATCCGGTTCCGCGTAGGCAATCAGCTTGTCATCCACCGGAATGTTGTGTTCGGTGAGGGCGTCGATATAGCCCTGAAGCCGGTCGCTGGCATCGGAAATGCCGTGGTTGGAACATAAAATCGCGATGCGCTGATGGCCGGCCTGAATGAGGTGGCGCGTCGCCAGCCAGGACCCGTAGCGGTCATCGAGGGCGATACAGCGCTGTTCAAAACCCGGCAACGTGCGGTTAATCAGCACCATTCCGGGGATTTGCTGCATCAGGCTGGTCAGCTCATCTTCTGGCAGCATTTTGGCGTGAACCACTAACGCCGCACAGCGGTGGCGGATCAACTGCTCAATGGCCTGACGCTCTTTTTCAACGTTGTGATAACCGTTACCAATCAGCAGAAAATTGCCGGTGGCGTAGGCCACCTGTTCGACCGCTTTGACCATCGCGCCAAAAAACGGATCAGAAACGTCGGCCACGATCAGCCCCAGCGTTTCGGTTGCCTGTTGGGCGAGGGCACGGGCGTTGGCATTCGGATGATATTGCAGATGCTGCATGGCGTTCTGTACGGCTTCCCGCGAGCTGTCGCTGGCTTTCGGGGAATGGTTTATCACGCGTGAAACGGTCGCAACCGATACGCCTGCCAGTTTTGCTACATCCTTAATCGTTGCCATAACACTTCCGTTTTCCGTGAGGGTAATCGTTTACACTGACCAGTTTTGCGGAAAAGACCGGTGGCTGCAAGGATGCTGATCGCAACTTTTTGATGTAAGCGCGATGTAACGGGAAAAGATCGTGGTGATTAACCGAAATCCCAGTGCGATAGGGTGGAAATGCGTTTTATTAAGATTATTTGTTCTTTGAAGTGTCAGCGCAGTGAATGGTATTTTTAAAGTCATTTATCTGCGCTGAGAAAAATAGAAATTATGTCGATAAAACGCTATCCGCAACTGGCCCACTGGGGCGCATATACCGCTGTGGTGGAAGATGGCCGCTTAATCCGTTGTGAACCTTATAAGGCGGATGCCGATCCTTCACCTCTGCTCGATTCCATTGCGCCGCTGGTCTATTCCGACAAACGTATCCGCAAACCGGCCGTGCGCCGCTCGTGGTTGAAACATCGCGAAAACAGCGATCGTTCTCTGCGGGGCCGCGAAGATTTTGTCGAAGTGGACTGGGATCTGGCGCTGGATCTGGTGGCCGAAGAGAATAAACGCGTGCGTGATCGCTACGGCGCTTCCGGCATTTTCAACGGCTCTTACGGCTGGTCATCGGCCGGACGTCTGCATCACGCCCGTTCTCTGGTGCGTCGTTTTTATTTCACCGGTGGCGGCGGGGTGGATCAGCAGGGCAACTATAGCTGGGGCTCGGCGCAATTTTTCCTGCCGTACGTTATCGGCACGTTTACCCCGCTGACCGGACGCGTGACCTCGTGGCCAAGTGTGGTCGAACACGCTGACATTCTGGTCGCATTTGGCGGTCTGGCGCTGAAAAATGCGCAAGTGGCGTCCGGCGGCGCGGTGGAACATACCCTGAAACCGGCGCTGGAGCAGCTGGCGAAAAAAGGCACCCGCGTCATTAACATCAGCCCGATGCGCGACGACTGTCCGGAATTCGTGAATGCAGAGTGGATCCCGATCCGCCCGAACACCGATGCGGCGCTGATGATGGCCGTTGCGTTTGAGATTCAGCGCAAAGAAGCGCAGGACGAGGCGTTTCTGACCAGCCATTGCGTCGGTTATCCGCAGCTTGCCGCCTATCTGCGCGGCGACACTGACGGCATCCCGAAAACCCCTGACTGGGCAAGCCACATTACCGGCGTACCGGCTGAGCGTATTGCGCGTCTGGCGGATGATCTGATCGGTGTACGCAGCTTTATCACCTGTTCTTATTCTGTACAGCGTGCTCACCGTGGCGAGCAGCCTTACTGGATGATGATCGCCATTTCCGCCATGCTCGGGCAGGTCGGTTTGCCGGGCGGCGGATTCTCCTTCGGTCACGGCTCGATGAACAGCGTGGGTAATCCGCGTTATGACACGCCGGGGCCTGCCGTCAGTGCCGGGCCGAATCCTTCTGGTTTGTCGATCCCCGTGGCGCGTATCAGTGACATGCTGCTCAATCCCGGCCAGCCGTATGAATTCCAGGGCGAAACGCTGAATTATCCGGATATTCACCTGGTGCACTGGGCGGGCGGTAATCCGTTCCATCATCATCAGCAACTGAACCGTCTGGTCGAAGGCTGGCAGAAGCCGGACACCGTGATTGTGCAGGATAACGTCTGGACGCCAGCGGCGCAGATGGCGGATATCGTGCTGCCTGCGACAACCTCGCTGGAACGTAATGATATCGGCGGATCGTCACGCGACCGCTTCGTGCTGGCGATGCATCAGGCTGTTGCACCACAACATCAGGCGCGTAACGATTTTGATATTTTCGCTGACATTGCTGACCGTCTCGGTTACCGCGAGCAGTTCACGCAGGGGCGTAATGAAGATCAATGGTTGCGCCATATTTACCGTCAGTGCGGCGAAGCGCAGAAAGGCACCGGCGTGGAATGGCCTGACTTTGAAACCTTCTGGGAGCGCGGTTTTGTTGAACTGCCGGTGCCGGAAAAAGATTACGTGTTCTTTGAGGAATTCCGTAAAAGCCCGCGTGCTAATCCGCTGGGGACCCACAGCGGCAAAATCGAACTGTTCTCCGAAACCATCGCGGGTTACGGTTATGATGATTTCGCGCCGCACCCGGAGTGGCAGCCGCCGGTAGAATGGCTGGGCGCGGAAAGTGCCAAACAGTGGCCGCTGCACCTGATTTCCATTCAGCCAAAAGATCGTCTGCACAGCCAGCTTGATCAGTCGCCGCTGGCGCAGTCGAACAAAACCGCCGGTAAGGAAACGTTGTTTATGCATCCGGAAGATGCTCTCAGCCGTCAGCTCAAGGAGGGAGACCGGGTGAAAGTGCACAATGCGCGTGGCAGTTGTCTGGCGGGGGTGTCACTCAGTGACGGAATTACGCGTGGCGTGGTGCTGATGTCGACCGGCGCCTGGTTTGATCCTGGCTTTGGTGGCCAATGGCAGGAAACCGAGCAGGCGGGGAACCCGAATGTACTGACGCTGGATATCGGCACGTCGCGTCTGACGCAGGGGCCAAATGCCATGAGTTGCCTGGTCGAAGTGGGACCTGTTTA
Organism: Rahnella aceris; assembly: GCF_011684115.1. Taxonomy (NCBI): domain Bacteria; kingdom Pseudomonadati; phylum Pseudomonadota; class Gammaproteobacteria; order Enterobacterales; family Yersiniaceae; genus Rahnella; species Rahnella aceris. The sequence continues at coordinate 98,897 of NZ_JAADJV010000006.1, forward strand.
AGGTAGTTTTTAAATAGTTAGCCCGATTTAGGATAAATCGGGCCTATTTTCACCACTCGTTACACTTTGCGGAATTATGTTTCGATTGCCTGCTGGCTGTGGTTCGTACAAAACAGCTAAATTGAACGTCCCAGAGGTATTGATTGGTGAATCATCAACGTGCTCTGCATGTTGATACCGATTAAATTTGCACCAACCTACGCGGATGCGTAGGTTTTTTTTTGCCTCAACTCCGGCACACCGATCAGTTCCCTCCTAAACTCTCTCTGACTGTCGTCATTTTTCAGCGGCTTATAGTATGCTGTTTCCCCAACCTTTTTCTTCAAGATCAGGGATGACACATAAGGAGATGGCAAACATGTATAACTTTCTTTTCGCCGCGTTCAGATGGCTCTTCCGCCTGATGTTCCGGGTTACCGTGACCCCGGCGAGAAACGATTTTAATTACCCGCGTTTAATCCTCACGCCGAACCATGTCTCGTTTATTGACGGCATGTTGCTGGTGCTTTTCCTGCCGGTCAAACCGGTATTTGCAGTGTATTCCAACATCACGGACAGCTGGTTTATGCGCTGGCTGAAACCCTATGTGGACTTCATGCCGCTGGATCCCACCAAACCGATGGCGATCAAGCATTTGATCCGCGAGGTGGAGAAAGGGCGTCCGGTAGTTGTGTTTCCGGAAGGGCGCATTACGGTTACCGGTTCATTAATGAAGATTTACGACGGCGCGGCCTTTGTGGCGGCGAAGTCACAGGCGACCGTCATTCCGGTGCGCATAGACGGGCCGGAATATACGCCGTTTGGCCGGTTGTTCGGCAGCTTTAAAATCCGCTGGTTCCCGAAAGTCACTATCAATCTTTTGCCGCCGACTACCATTCCGATGCCGGATGCGCCGCGTTCCCGTGACCGCCGCATTCTCGCCGGTGAGCAACTGCATAAAATTATGATGCAGGCGCGTATGGATACCCGCGAACCGGAAACGCTGTATCAGGCGTTTTTGTCCGCACAAACCCGTTATGGCCGTCGCAAACCCTGTATCGCTGATATCGCGTTCAAAGAAGATACCTATCAGGGACTGCTGAAAAAATGCCTGGGCGTGAGCCGCATTTTGCAACGTTTTACCCGCGAAGGTGAGCATGTCGGGATGCTGTTGCCAAATGCCACGATCATGGCGGCGGCGCTGTTTGGCGCGTCAATGCGCAACCGTATTCCGGCGTTGCTTAACTACACTGCGGGTGCCAAAGGGCTGCAAAGCGCGATGAAAGCGGCGCAGATCAAAACCATTATTACCTCCCGCCAGTTCCTTGAAAAAGGCAAACTGACGCACCTGCCGGAGAACGTGCCAGAGGCGAACTGGGTCTATCTGGAAGATTTGAAAGACACGGTGACCACGCAGGACAAGCTGTGGATCCTGTTCCATCTGATCTTCCCGCGTCGTGCGATGCTGCCGCAAAAAGCCGATGATGCAGCACTGGTGCTGTTTACTTCGGGTTCTGAAGGCAATCCGAAAGGCGTGGTGCATTCACACGCCAGCCTGCTGGCTAACGTCGAGCAAATCCGTACCGTGGCGGACTTCACGCCGCGTGACCGCTTTATGTCGTCGCTGCCGCTGTTCCACGCCTTTGGCCTGACCGTCGGATTGTTAACGCCGCTGATCACCGGCGCTCGCGTGTTCCTGTATCCGAGTCCGCTGCATTACCGCATCGTGCCCGAACTGGTCTACGACCAGAACTGTACCGTGCTTTTCGGTACTTCAACCTTCCTGGGTAATTACGCCCGCTTTGCCCATCCGTATGATTTTGCCCGCTTGCGGTATGTGGTGGCCGGTGCGGAAAAACTGGCTGAAAGCACCAAAGAAATCTGGCAGAACAAATTCGGTATCCGCATTCTCGAAGGCTACGGTGTGACCGAATGTGCGCCGGTGGTGGCGATCAACGTACCGATGGCGACCAAAGTGAATACCGTCGGCAAAATTCTGCCGGGGATGGAGTCTCGTCTGATTACCGTGCCGGGCATTGAGGAGGGCGGTCGTCTGCAACTGCGCGGGCCGAACATCATGAAAGGCTATCTGCGCGTCGAAAATCCGGGTGTGCTGGAAACTCCGCAGGCTGAGAATGCCGCAGGTGAAATGCAGGCGGGCTGGTATGACACCGGTGATATCGTCACGCTGGATGAAAAAGGTTTCTGTGCCATCCGTGGTCGCGTGAAGCGTTTTGCCAAACTGGCGGGAGAAATGGTCTCGCTGGAAAGTGTCGAGCAACTGGCGATCAAGGCTTCACCCGATAAACAGCATGCGGCGACATCGCGCAGTGATGCCAGCAAAGGCGAGGCACTGGTGCTGTTCACCACCGATCCTGAATTACGTCGTGATGCGTTAAGTAAAGCTGCCCGTGAACTGGGGTTGCCGGAACTGGCCGTGCCGCGTGAAATTCGCGTCGTTAAAGCGTTACCGTTGCTCGGCAGCGGTAAACCCGATTTTGTCACCCTGCGCGAGATGGCAGAGAACCCGGAGAGTGAAGCATGAGTCAGCCTTTAAAGGCAGCTGCAGGGCCGTTGATGTCAAAGAGTATGACGGCGGTGATCGTGGCGCAGTTCCTGTCGGCTTTCGGTGATAACGCGCTGTTGTTTGCCGCGCTGGCGCTGATCAAACAACAGCTTTATCCCGACTGGAGCCAGCCCGTTTTACAAATGGCGTTCGTGGCGACGTACATCATTCTCGCGCCGTTTGTCGGGCAGTTTGCCGACAGTTTTTCCAAAGGCCGCGTGATGATGGTCGCTAACCTGCTGAAACTGGCGGGCGCGGCGGTGATTTGCGCGGGCATGAATCCGTTCCTCGGTTATACGCTGGTCGGCATTGGCGCTGCGGCTTATTCACCGGCGAAATACGGCATTCTGGGCGAGATCGCCAGTGGTGAACAACTGGTGAAAGCCAATGGCCTGATGGAAGCCTCTACTATTGCCGCGATCCTGCTGGGTTCTGTGGCCGGTGGCGCACTGGCTGACTGGAGCATTCTGGCGGCGCTCGGTATCTGTGTGCTGGCGTATGGCGCGGCAGTGGCGGCAAACTGGTTTATTCCGAAGCTGAACCCGGCGCGTCCGGGGCAGTCATGGAATCCGGCAAAAATGAGCCGGACATTTTTCTCTGCCTGCAAAACCTTGTGGCAGGATGGCGAAACCCGCTTCTCGCTGGTCGGTACCAGCTTGTTCTGGGGCGCGGGCGTGACGCTGCGTTTCCTGCTGGTGCTGTGGGTTCCCGTGGCGCTGGGCATCACCGATAACAAAACCCCGACCTTGCTGAATGCGATGGTGGCGATCGGGATTGTGTTTGGTGCGGGAGCGGCGGCGAAGTTAATCCGTCTGGAAACCGTGAAACGCTGCCTGCCAGCAGGTGTCGCCATCGGTATCGCCGTGGTGGTCTTTGCGCTGCAAACCAGCATGCTGAGTTCTTACATTGTGCTGGTGGTGGTGGGGATTTTAGGCGGCTTCTTTGTGGTCCCGCTGAATGCCCTGTTGCAGCATCGCGGTAAGATTTCTGTCGGTGCCGGTAACGCGATTGCCGTACAGAATCTGGGTGAAAACACCGCCATGCTGCTGATGCTCGGCTTGTATTCGCTGGTGGTGATGGCCGGTGCGCCGGTGGTGGCGATTGGCATCGGGTTCGGTGTGGTGTTCGCGCTGGCGATTGCCGGGTTGTGGATCTGGAAAAACATGCAGAAACGCCGTATGGCGTAATGTTGTTTTCGCACAAAAGAAAAGGGCGCTCAGCGCCCTTTTTTGTTGCCTGCAATCAGGATTTACGGCGCAGGAATGGTGAAGCGTTTGTGGATGTTTTCCAGATCAGCGAGGATTTCCTCATCGAGTGTCAGATCCTGACTGTCGATGTTGATCTTCAGTTGTTCCATTGTGGTTGCGCCCAGCAGCGTGCTGGCCACGAACGGTTGCTGACGCACAAAGGCCAGCGCCATCTGAGAAGGATCCAGATTACGTTTCTTCGCCAGCGCGACATATTCAGCAATCGCCGCTTCAGCCTGCGGTGATGAGTAACGGGTGAAACGACTGAACAACGTATTACGCGCCCCGGCCGGTTTCGCACCGTTAAGGTATTTACCGCTCAGCGTGCCGAACGCCAGGCTGGAATAGGCCAGCAGTTCAACTCCTTCGTGCTGACTGATCTCCGACAAACCGATTTCAAAGCTGCGGTTCAGCAGGCTGTATGGGTTTTGAATCGAAACGATACGCGGCAAATCATGTTTCTCCGCCAGTTGCAGGTAACGCATCACGCCCCACGGGGTTTCGTTAGAAACGCCGATATAGCGGATTTTACCGGCACGAACCTGTTCATTCAGCGCTTCCAGCGTTTCCAGCAAGGTAACCGGAGACTGCTCTTCGGTGTACTGATAACTTAGTTTGCCAAAGAAGTTGGTCTGACGCTGCGGCCAGTGCAACTGATAAAGATCCAGATAATCCGTATTCAGACGTTGCAAACTGGCATCCAGCGCCGCGCGGATATTTTTGCGATCCAGCATCTGAGCCGGACGAATGGCGTTGTCATTACCGCGGGAAGGCCCGGAGACTTTGCTCGCCAGAACAATTTTCTCACGGTTGCCACGGGCTTTCAGCCAGCTGCCGATATAGCTTTCCGTCAGCCCCTGGGTTTCAGGACGCGGCGGAACGGGATACATCTCTGCGGTATCAATCAGGTTGATGCCCGCCGCAACGGCGTAATCGAGTTGCTGGTGGGCGTCGGCTTCGCTGTTTTGTTCACCAAAAGTCATGGTGCCAAGTCCCAGTAAGCTCACTTCTAAAGAACTGTGGGGTATACGGTGATATTGCATTGCCGGTCTTCCTTTATATCTGAGAATGTCAGCCTGTTAGAAAAAGCGCCTTAACTGACTATATACAAGGCTGGCAGATGGGGGAAGTGGCAGTGTGTGCGGGAGGAACGACGCGGTCGGTGGATAAAATAACAAAGAGCCAGTCCTGATAACTGGCTCTGCGACGGGTTAAGAAGCGTAATGCTTAACGCTTCATCACCTGGCTGACGTTGTCATTATTGATCTGGCGGTCGTTGCCTTGTTCGTCTGTGTAACTCAGCAGTCCGGTAGATTTATCCAGCTTAGGTTTACCATCAGTCAGGATCATATTGCCGTCTTTGGTTGAGATCACATAATCGCTGGCACAGCCCGCGAGGCTCAACACCACAAGCGCAGCACCGGCCGCCATTAAAGTTTTCTTCATCATCGTTAACGTTCCTTTTTGTTGTACCGAAGATATTCACATTTAGCGTAGCAAACTATCCCGCAGGCAGCGGGAAATGATATCGGTTAAAGCTGAAAATGGCGGGCCAGAAGCGCCGCCGTAAAACGCTTTTTCAAATAGAAGCCGCGCGGCAGCGTCAAAATGGGTTGCCCTGACTCTCCGATCGCTTCCGTCAGCGCTTTGCTGTTGGCAGCTTTGGGGCGAATTTGCAGGTATTCCCCATGTCGGGCTGTGATGCTTTCGACTTTACCCAGAACAATCAAATCCATCAGTTCTTCCCAGTCCTGACGCAGTTGCTCATCTTCTTCCTCAGAGGGTTGCCATAATAAAGGCGCCCCGATGTGGCGCTCAGCCAGGGGGATCTGGCGCTCACCTTCGACCGGTATCCACAAAACTCGCGCCAGTTTATGGCGCACATGGCTGTTTTCCCACGTCACACCGCTGTTACCGGTTAACGGGGCAACGCAGACAAATGTGGTTTCCAGCGGCCTGCCACGGGAATCAATTGGGATCGTTTTCAGCTCAATGCCAATATCAGCGAAATCCTGCTCCGGTTTACTTCCTGCAATGGCGCCGAGATACACCTCAAGCAACATACCGACCCAGCCTTTCTCCCGTTTAAGGTTCTCAGGAATGGGCAGGCCAGCGTGAGCGGCCAGTTCACCCAGCGTATGACCCGCCAGCGATTGTGCGCGGTGCAACAGTTGCTGTTCGTTGTGCGGAGGCTGGGTGGCAGGTAAAGGAATAGACATAAAAAAACAATGCTCACTCAATAGATTAAATTTCGTACTGCTTTTGTCATGCACAGTGAATAAAAACTTATTCCTGTGGAGCAATGAAATAATAGCATGATTTGTCTTAGTTTTTTTTCAGGTTTCTGACTTCTTTTGCGCCTTAACGATTAGGTTGATCACCTGTTGAAGGCGACAATGAACAGGATCTTCCACCTACTTATCCACAGATTTCTTGGATAACCCTGCCTGAATTCGATCACTGGTTCGATTTACAGGCTTGACGGGAGGGGTTTTATCCAATTTTTGGGGCAATGACGTCAACTTTTAGACGATCGCTGTGGATAAAAACAACATTGGTGGATCTTTCGCCAGATCACTTGAAGGTGTGAGATAACTCTCATTTTTAACCGTGGGATAACTCTGTTTAATGTGAATAACTATTTGTTTTTACAAGTTTTTATCGGAGCATGTTTTCCCGGTAAAAATAAGTTAAGAAGAGTTTTACCCTGCTTACTCTGAAGTTCTTCACATACCTATCCACAGAAAAAGTGAATAAAATCGCAGGTGATTTTTAAAATCTGTTTATAACTTGGCGTATAACTGTGAGTTATCCCATTTTTATTCATGCTGATCGGTATTAACCAGTGGTTTACCGCCTGTTGGTAGTATGAAACAATCAGTACATCTATGAGTTTAGCTATTGGGGTAGTCCGGTGATCGATGATGATGGCTACCGCCCGAATGTTGGTATTGTAATCTGTGACAAGCAGGGTCAGGTGTTGTGGGCCAGACGATACGGCCAGCACTCCTGGCAGTTTCCACAAGGGGGCATAAACCCTGGTGAAACCGCTGAGCAGGCCATGTACCGCGAGCTGTTTGAGGAAGTGGGGCTTGGCCGTAAAGATGTCCGTATTCTGGCTTCAACCCGTAACTGGTTACGTTATAAATTGCCAAAACGTTTGGTGCGTTGGGACACAAAGCCGGTTTGTATCGGCCAAAAGCAAAAATGGTTCTTGCTGCAACTGATGTGTAACGATGCTGATATCAATATGCAGCGCAGCAGTACGCCTGAATTTGATGGCTGGCGTTGGGTGAGTTTCTGGTATCCGGTTCGTCAGGTGGTGTCATTTAAGCGCGATGTTTACCGGCGTGTAATGAAAGAGTTTTCCACCACGATTATGCCGATGCAGGAAGTCTCCCTTCCCAGGACATCGCCCGCCTATCGTCGTAAAAGAGGCTAAGTCACGAAGAGATGCTCACGCGTTTGCGAGAAATTGTTGAAAAGGTAGCAATGGCGTCCAGCCTCAATGATGCGCTGGACGTACTGGTCAACGAAACCTGCCTGGCGATGGACACGGAAGTCTGTTCCGTCTATCTCGCTGACAATGACCGCCGTTGTTATTACCTGATGGCGACGCGAGGTTTGAAAAAACCTCGCGGGCGGACTATTACGCTGGCGTTTGATCAGGGGATTGTGGGTCTGGTAGGGCGTCTGGCTGAGCCCATTAACCTTGCCGATGCGCAGAGCCATCCCAGTTTTAAATATATCCCCGCCGTAAAAGAAGATCTTTTCCGATCCTTCCTGGGTGTGCCGATCATTCACCGCCGTCAGTTGCTGGGTGTGCTGGTTATTCAGCAACGCGAACACCGGCAGTTCGACGAAAGTGAAGAGTCGTTTATGGTCACGCTCGCCACTCAGCTGGCGGCGATCCTTTCTCAGGCACAGCTTAATGTGCTTTACGGGCGCTTTCGCCAGACGCGCGTTCGTGCACTTGCCGCATCGCCGGGTGTGGCCATCGGTATCGGCTGGCAGGACAGCTCGCAACCTTCGCTCGATCACGTTTATATGGCGTCTACGCTGGATACCGTCCGTGAACGCGAACGTCTGACCCGGGCCCTGGAAGACGCCGGTGCTGAGTTCCGCCGTTTCAGTAAACGTTTCGCGGCGAGTGCGCAGAAAGAAAGCGCGGCGATTTTTGACCTCTACTCTCACCTTCTTAATGATGCACGCCTCAAGCGTGAACTGTTCGCTCAAATAGATCAGGGCGCCGTCGCGGAGTGGGCAGTTAAAAAGGTCGTGGAAGAGTTTGCGGCGCAGTTTGCCAGCTTGCAGGATACCTATCTGCGTGAGCGTGGCAGCGATTTACGTGCGCTGGGCCAGCGGCTGGTTTTCCATCTTGATGATACGATTCAGGGCAACACACAGTGGCCGGAACGTTTTATTCTGGTTGCCGACGAACTGACCGCTACTTTGTTGGCCGAAATGCCGCAGGACCGGCTGGCAGGTGTGGTAGTTCGTGATGGTGCAGCTAACTCGCATGCGGCGATTTTGGTCCGTGCGATGGGCGTGCCGACCGTGATGGGCGCCGATATTCAGCCTGCACTGCTCAGCCAGCGACAGCTGATTGTCGATGGTTATCGCGGTGAACTGCTGATTGATCCGGAAGCCGTACTGGTCACGGAATACACGCGGCTGATCAGCGAAGAAATGGAGCTGAGTCAGAAGGCTGAAGATGATGTTGAGCAACCTGCAGCGCTGAAAAGCGGTGAGCGGGTGAAAGTGATGCTCAACGCCGGTCTGAGTGCTGACCATGAAAAATTGTTCGGCAGCCGCGTTGACGGCGTCGGGCTGTATCGCACCGAAATTCCTTTCATGTTGCAAAGCGGCTTCCCTTCTGAAGAAGAGCAGGTCGCGCAATATCAGGGCATGTTGCAGTTGTTTCCGCAAAAGCCGGTGACATTGCGAACGCTGGATATCGGCTCTGATAAACAGTTGCCTTATATGCCGATCAGCGAGGAAAACCCTTGTCTGGGCTGGCGCGGTATTCGTATTACTCTCGATCAGCCTGAAATTTTCCTGATTCAGGTTCGCGCGATGCTGCGTGCCAATGCTGCGACCGGAAATCTCGGTATTCTGCTGCCGATGGTTACCAGCCTTGAAGAGATTGATGAGGCACGTCGTTTAATCGATCGTGCGGGACGTGAAGTGGAAGAACAGTTGGGTTACGAGCTGCCACACACGCGTCTTGGCGTAATGATCGAAGTCCCATCAATGGTCTTTATGTTGCCTGCATTGGCCGGAAGAGTGGAATTTATTTCCGTCGGTACCAACGATCTGACGCAATATCTGCTCGCTGTTGATCGCAACAATACCCGCGTTGCCGGGCTGTATGACAGCCTGCATCCGGCGATGCTGCGGGTGCTCAAACAAATTGTCACCACCGCTGAGGTTGCCGGGCTGGATGTCAGCTTATGCGGCGAGATGGCGGGTGACCCGATGGGCGCGTTACTGCTTACCGGGATGGGCTTTCGTAATCTCAGTATGAACGGGCGCAGTGTTGCCCGTGTAAAATACCTGCTTCGCCGTATCGAACTTCATGATGCCGAAGAGCTTGCCGGTCGGGTGCTGCAGGCGCATTTTACGACGGACGTTCGTCATATGACCGCTGCTTTTATGGAAAGACGCGGGTTGGGCGGCCTGATCCGTGGTGGTAAATAAGCACCAGAGTTGATGCTTTGTACCGTATTACTCCCATCCTGCTCGCTTTCCGGCACAGGATGAGATGATTTTTTACAGAACTTTTCCAGCGGCTTAGCCCCGGAAAACCTTCCGGCTATGCTACTATTCGCTCCCTGCTGGCCCCTGAACGGGCAATAATCATAAACAATTTGTGGTGATAGATGAGCAACAGCTATCTGGCGTTTCCCCAGTTTGATCCGGTGATTTTCTCAATCGGACCGGTATCTCTCCACTGGTACGGACTGATGTACTTAGTTGGTTTTGTCTTCGCGATGTGGCTGGCAGTACGCCGTGCCAATAAGCCAGGCAGCGGCTGGACAAAAGATGAAGTTGAAAACTTGCTGTATGCTGGTTTCCTGGGGGTATTCCTCGGTGGTCGTATCGGTTACGTTTTCTTCTACAACCTGCCTTTATTCCTCGATAATCCGCTTTATCTTTTCAAGGTCTGGGATGGCGGCATGTCTTTCCACGGTGGCCTGATTGGCGTAATCGTGGTCATGCTGATTTTCGCCCATCGAACCAAACGCAATTTCTTCCAGGTTTCCGACTTTATCGCTCCGCTGATCCCGTTTGGACTTGGCGCAGGTCGTTTGGGTAACTTCATTAATGGTGAACTCTGGGGCCGTGTGACCACAGATGTGCCATGGGCAATGCTGTTCCCGGGATCCCGTCAGGAAGATATCGCCATTGCTGCCGCTGACCCTAAATGGCAGCCTTTGTTGAACCAGTACGGCGTATTACCGCGCCATCCTTCCCAGCTGTATGAACTGCTGCTTGAAGGCATCGTGCTATTCATCATTCTGAACATATTCATCCGTAAATCACGCCCGATGGGCGCGGTATCAGGCTTGTTCCTGATCGGATATGGCTTATTCCGTATTATCGTTGAACACTACCGTCAGCCGGATGCACAGCTCGGTCTGTTCGACGGGATCATCAGCATGGGGCAGGTTCTGTCCATTCCAATGGTTGTCATTGGCCTGATTGTGATGGTCTGGGCATATCGCCGTCCGCAGAAACAATTGTCGTGAGGTAACATGAAACAGTATCTGGATTTAATGCAGAAAGTGCTCGATGAGGGCACCCCTAAAGCCGACCGTACCGGTACAGGCACGCTGTCGATTTTTGGTCATCAGATGCGTTTCAACTTGCAGGAAGGTTTCCCGCTGGTCACCACCAAACGCTGTCACTTGCGCTCAATCATTCATGAACTCCTGTGGTTCCTGAAAGGTGAAACTAACATCGCCTATCTGCGTGAAAATAATGTCAGCATCTGGGATGAGTGGGCAGATGAGAATGGCGACCTCGGCCCGGTTTACGGCAAGCAATGGCGTGCCTGGGGCGCGGCTGACGGCAGGCAAATCGACCAACTGGCGAGCGTTGTTGAACAGCTGAAAAAAGACCCGGATTCACGCCGCATTATCGTGTCGGCGTGGAATGTGGGTGAACTGGATCAGATGGCGCTGGCACCTTGCCACGCTTTCTTCCAGTTCTATGTGGCCGACGGGAAACTGTCTTGTCAGTTGTATCAGCGTTCATGCGACGTTTTCCTCGGACTGCCGTTTAACATCGCCAGCTACGCGCTGCTGGTGCATATGATGGCGCAGCAATGTGATCTGGAAGTCGGTGACTTTGTCTGGACCGGTGGTGATACACATCTGTACAGCAACCATATGGAACAGACACATCTGCAACTGACGCGTGAGCCTCGTGCATTGCCAAAACTTGTCATTAAACGCAAACCTGCCTCCCTGTTTGATTACAACTTCGAAGATTTCGAGATTGAAGGGTACGATCCGCATCCCGCAATCAAAGCGCCGGTCGCGATCTGATTCCTTGTTTTTACCGCCTGACAGCACTGTCAGGCGGCCATTTCCCTTTTATCCGGCTTTCCCTCTGCTCCACTTTTTACGCCTTTTACTGACGATTCCAATCCCGATTTACATCCCGATGCTATCCCTGCGAGACATCACGCAACTTATTTGTCGCGTGGATTTCGTTGCACCGATAGTTCTCATGACATCCTGGAAAAAATGACTCTCCCAGTGGCGGAAAAAATCTAAATGCCTATTTTGGCCGCATGAAAACATTTGAGCGGGCAGGGGAAGAGGGGATGTCGCTGATAGAAATGATGGTTGTTGTGACTTTGGTCGCCATGTGCACATTGTGGGGAATCCACACCTGGCGCGATTATCAGCAGGCATTAAAGCTTGAGCAATCTGCGCAGCAACTGCGTTTGTATTTGTACGGGGTGCAGGCCGAAGCCAATAATTACAATCGTTCTGCTGTCTTATGGGGCATTGCCGGTGCTAATGGATGTGTGGGTAGCGGAACCCGCCCTTCAGGTTGTCATAGTGCCGTGGGTAAAATATTCGCCATCAATGAACCCGGTGTGGAGTTACTCGCTGTCAGTGAAAAAACCATGGGTTTTTACGGCCTGCGTAATGCCGCACTTGCCGGACATATCACACTAAAAAATTCAGCGGGTAGTTTGCGAATCGTACTTTCTGTCAGAGGACGGTTACGTACGTGTAGTGAAAATCAGCCTTTACTGAGTATCGGCTTATGCCAGTGAATTTAGCCCGTTGTCAGGGATTCACGCTGCCTGAAGTCATGATTGCGATGGGGATTGGCAGCATGCTGATGCTCAGTGCCGCGCAAATCTATCCGCTGATGCGCCAGAGAAGCCAGAGTCTGGGCCGACATTATCAGCTCGAGCAACTGTTGCGCCAGACTACTTTTGCCATTGGCAAAGATATTCGTCGGGCCGGTTTCTGTAACGGAACCTGCGAGGGTAAATCTGTCATCATCGGCAACGCTGCGGGTGAAGCAACCAGCTCCTGCATCCTTGTTATCTATGACCTGAACCGCAACGGAACATGGGATAAGCCCGGGACGGCGGACTCTGAATACTTTGGTTACCGTTTGCGTCAGGGCGGTATTGAGATCCAGCGCGGGGCGGGTGATTGCAGCAGCGGAGGTTGGGAAAAACTCCTCGACCCTGCTGAAGTCAGCGTGACCCGGTTCGTGGTAACCGAGGTCGCAGCAAGTGGCTCCGGCCGCCTGTATTCTCTGCAACTTGAAGCCAGCTGGAGCAAAAATCCTTTCATCCACCGGCAGGTGACCGAGATGATTGCAGGCCACGTCTTATGACAGCAGCAAAAATGCGCGATTCGTCCAGACAGCGGGGGAGCGCCATGATCCTGAGTATTTTGGTGATGATGGGATTAGGGCTGATTGCCCTTAACTCGCTGCAACAGCAACTTTCCGCCGGGCTTGCGCTGACGTCAAATCAGCATCGCTATGTCATTGCCCGGGAAAATGCAGCCTCAGCATTAGCATGGGGTATCCGCCAGTCATGGAAAGACAGCAGCGAACCTCTCTGGCAGTGCCGGGATATGCCCGCAGGCCTCATTGTTTCAGGAAGTGGCAGGACGTGTACCCGGCCTTCATTGCGTCAGGATATCTTTCTGGTTCGTGGTGAGGGAAGAATGGCTGAAGGCAATGAGCCGGTTATGCAGTATCAGCAAGTCAGTATTAAAAAACAGACTGGTGGAAATCTGATTTTTTCACCGCTGACACAGGGATGGCTGGATTTTTGTCCTGAGGCTGATGAGCAGATCTGCAATGAATGAAAGCCACTCAGCACAGCAAGGTTTCAGCCTCACGGAAGCGCTCATCGCCATGTTGTTCTTGTCAGTTTCCATTCTGGGACTCCTGAATTATTACCAATCACTGAGCAATGGGTTTATGCGTCAGTGGCAGGTTCAGCAGGCGTGGTCAGAAGCACATTCCCAGCTTGAAGCATATTCAGTGGCAGGAAAGGGGACGGAGCCTTTAGCGAAAGATTGGGAATATCGGTTTACAGGCATTTCAGATGCACAATCCTGCAAGCTGGTCACTGCGACAATTCAAACGCCGGCAAAATATCAGGCAATATTGCAGCGCTTAATATGCAATTTGGGCCCCTGAAGTTGTGCCTGTAAGCCGCATATTACCGGACAAAAATACTGTTAAGCCACTTGCAATGGCGGGCTAACAGCTTAGAGTGGTTTAACAGGGTTATTTTTCCCTATAGGGAGCAATTGGCTTTATGGTTAAAACGTGACGGAACATAGGAAGAAAATCCCGATTCGATTTTTTTCACAACTATCCTGTTTCTGCGGGGTCTTAGCAGGCTTAACCGCTCAAAACAGCTTGTTGAGGTTCATCTACCGGTGAGCTGTATATTTATTGCCCGTGTGGCACGTTTAATCGATTGAGGGAGAGTGGCAATGTTAAAACACGTTACCCGCATTTCCGGGGTACTGTTGTTATTGACCTTTTGGGCCCCTGTTGTTTCAAGTGCAGCCGACTGGCAGCCTTTTGCACAAGCTATCAATAAAAGTCAGAACGACCCTCGCCAGTATCAGGCAATTAAACTGGCTAATGATATGACCGTCTTGCTGGTTTCTGACTCTCAAGCCCCCAAATCACTCGCCGCGCTCGCCATTCCTGTCGGTTCGCTGGAGGATCCTGATTCTCAGCTGGGTCTTGCCCACTATACTGAGCACATGTTACTGATGGGCTCGAAGAAATATCCTCAGCCGGAAAGTCTGTCTGAATTCCTTAAGAAACACGGTGGCAGCCACAATGGCAGCACTGCTTCTTACCGTACCGCGTTTTATCTTGAAGTAGAAAACGATGCCTTGCCAGAAGCGGTAGATCGCCTTGCAGATGCTATCGGTGAACCGTTGTTAGACCCCGCCAACGGGGACCGTGAGCGTAATGCGGTGAACGCTGAACTGACCATGGCCCGATCACGTGACGGCATGCGGATGGCGCAAGTTCGCGCAGAGACATTAAATCCCAGGCATCCGGCGTCCCGTTTTTCAGGCGGAAACCTGGATACGTTGAAAGATAAACCGGGCAGTAAGCTTCATGATCAGCTGACGGCTTTTTATCAGCGCTACTATTCTGCCAACCTGATGGTCGGTGTGATTTACAGTAATAAACCGTTGCCTGAACTTGCTGAGCTGGCCGCCACAACCTTTGGTCAGATCGCCAATCACCACGCAGCCGTGCCGCCGATTACGGTCCCGACATTAACAGCAGACCAAAAGGGTGAGTTTATCCATTTCGTTCCTGCACAGCCGCGCAAAGAATTACGGGTTGAATTTGCAATTGATAATAATAGTGCCCATTTTCGCAGTAAAACAGACACCTATATCAGCTATCTGATGGGTAACCGCAGCCCGAATACCTTATCAGACTGGTTACAGAAGCAAGGCTATGCCGATGGGATCAGCGCAGGTGCGGACCCGATGGTTAACCGTAATATGGGCGTATTCAATATCTCTGTTTCCCTGACTGATAAGGGACTGGCGCAGCGCGATACGGTTATTGCAGCCATTTTCAACTATCTCAACGAAATACGCGCTCAGGGCATCAAAAAAACCTATTTTGATGAAATTGCCCACGTTATGGCGCTCGACTTCCGCTATCCGGCGCTGACGCGTGATATGGATTATGTCGAATGGCTGGTGGACACCATGTTGCGGGTTCCTGTCGAACACGTTCTAGACTCACCTTATCTGACTGACCAGTATGACCCCAAGGCGATTGAGGCACGTCTAACAGAAATGACGCCGCAAAATGCGCGTTACTGGATCATCAGTCCGAACGAGCCGCACAATAAAGTGGCCTACTTCGTTAATGCGCCTTATGAGATTGATAAAGTTCCCGCGCAAACCTACTCGCAGTGGCAGACGTTGGGGAAGGGGATTTCGCTGTCGCTGCCAGCGCTGAATCCGTACATTCCTGATTCACTTGCGCTGGTCACTAAAGATTCGACGGCGACGAAACCTGAGCTGCTGGTTGAAGATAAAGGTTTGCGTGTGTTCTACATGCCGAGTCGTTATTTTGCTGATGAGCCTAAAGCCAATGTGACTGTTTCTTTCCGCAATGAGCAGTCGCTCAGCACGGCTAAAAATCAGGTGCTCTATGGCCTGACGGATTACCTCACCGGCGTGGCTTTTGATCAGCTGAGTTATCAGGCATCCATTGGCGGGATCACGTTCGGGACATCTCCGGATAACGGTTTGCAGTTTACTGCCACAGGTTTTACCGAGTGTCTGCCTGATTTACTGGCCGCACTGGTTGATAACTATCCCGATTTCAAACCGACTCAGGAACAGCTTGATCAGGCGAAATCATGGTATCTCGAACGCTTAGCTTCAGCAGATAAAGGAAAAGCGTTTGAGCTGGCGCTGCAACCGGTTCAGTTACTTTCGCGGGTGCCTTACACCGAGCGCAGCGAGCGTGAAAAGCTGGTTTCTGCCATCACACTGGATGATGTGAACGCTTACCGTGAACAACTGGTTCACCATGCTGCCGTGGAAATGATGGTTGTGGGGAACATGACGGCTGATCAGGTTAAAGCGATGTCTCAGCAAATTATGCAAAAGCTGGGCGCGCATGGGACACGGTGGTGGCGCGGAAAGCAGGCTGTAGTGACTCAGCCGCTGAAAGCAAATATCCAGCGTATCGGGACAAGTTCGGACTCAGCACTGGCAGCGGTATATGTTCCCACCGGTTATGATGAAGTTCAGAGCATGGCGTACAGTGCATTGCTGGGACAGATTATTCAGCCATGGTTCTACAGCCAGCTTCGGACACAGGAACAGCTGGGTTATGCCGTGTTTGCTTTCCCTATTCCGGTAGGAAAACAGTGGGGGATTGGTTTCCTGCTGCAAAGTAACAGCAAGCAACCTGACTATCTGTATCAGCGCTATCTGGCATTTTATCAGCAGGCCGAAAAACGTCTGCGTGAAATGAAGGATGATGAGTTTCTGCAATATAAACAGGGACTGGTGCATGAAATGCAGCAAAATCCGCAGACGCTAGATGAGGAAGCCGACCGTCTGGGGAATGATTTCAGTCGCGGAAATCCGCAATTTGATACCCGCACGAATGTGATCCGGGTTATTGCCGGGCTGACTCAAACTCAACTGGCGGATTATTTCGATCAGGCTGTAATGAAGCAGGATGGTCTGGCGATGCTTTCGCAGGTCTCAGGCAACGATAGCAAGATCCCACAATATGCGGTGCCTGAGGGCTTTAAAACCTGGCCTGACACCTCCACGTTGCAACAGGTGCTGGAACCGCACGCGGATAAATAACGTGCTGATGTGCAAAGCAAAATAAAAAGGACGCGAGAGCGTCCTTTTTTACCACGGAGGAAAGGTGGCGAGATTTTTACAGTTCGGCGATCAGTATTTTGGAGCGACGCTGGTAGTTGTACATTTCTTGTTTCTGAATCGGCAACACATCCACTTCTGCTGGCTTGAAGCCACGTTCCTGGAACCAGTGAATACTGCGGGTCGTCAGTACGAACAGCCTGTTCAGCCCCATAAGTTTCGCCTGGCTGGCAACGCGTTGCAGTAACATTTCACCGCGTGAAGAGCTGCGGTAGTCGGGGTGAACCGCCACGCAGGCCATTTCGCCAATCCCTTCATCATGGAAGGGGTAAAGCGCTGCGCAGGCAATGGTCAGGTTATCCCGCTCGATAATGGTAAATTTATCGATTTCCATTTCCAGCTGTTCGCGGGAACGACGCACCAGAATACCCTGTTGCTCCAGCGGCCGGATAAGTTCCAGAATGCCGCCGATGTCGTTGATGGTTGCACGACGCACTTGCTCGGCACTTTCCATCACGATTTGCGTACCAATACCGTCTCGCGAGAACAGTTCCTGAACCAGCGCACCGTCTTCCTGATAACTGATCAGGTGACTGCGACGTACACCACTGCGGCAGGCTTTCACCGCGCCGCGCAGGAAGCGAACGGTGCCGGAAAGATAGTCACCGCTGGATTCCATCTGATCAATTCTTTGCTGTGCATCATTAGGGAACAGTTCGGAAATAATATTACCTTCCTCGTTGATTACCCCCTGAGAAGAGCAGAAGCCGATCATTTTTTCCGCTTTCAGTTTGATTGCTAGTTGTGTCGCTACTTCCTCAGAAGTCAGGTTGAAGCTTTCACCGGTAACCGAAACTGCCACCGGGCCAAGCAAGACAATGGCATTGCTGTCGAGCTGACGGTGAATCGCTTCTTCATCAATACGGCGGATACGGCCGCTGTGACAGTAATCAATACCGTCATCGACGCCCAGCGGTTGAGCAATGATAAAATTGCCGCTGACGACGTTGATGTGCGCACCTTGGAGTGGCGTATTATTCAGACTCATCGAAAGTCGCGCTGTGATATCGAGCTGCAGCAGACCTGCGGCTTGCTTAACCAGCTCGAGCGCGCGGGCATCGGTGACGCGGATGTTTTTATGATAAATCGGTTCGTAATTATGCTCAGAAAGGTTCTCATCAATCTGCGGTCGGGCGCCATAAACAACCACCAGACGGATGCCTAAGCTGTGTAACAGGCCGATATCATTGACAATATTGCTGAAATTCTCATGTTCAATGGCTTCTCCACCGAGCATGACAACGAATGTTTTGCCACGGTGAGCATTTATATAGGGAACTGAGTGGCGAAATCCCTGGACCAGTTCAGTACTACGTTCCTTCACGGCAAAACCTCGTATGAATTTTTATTCGTAATTTTTGTATTTTTATTCTTTTATGGCCCTGTGGCAAGTAAGAAATCTCTGTTTTTGTTTTAACCCTTATCACAAACATACAACAAATTGATAAATAGACTAAATGTTTAGGAATGACATGCAGGATATGATTCGTTAGAATTCGTAAATTGAGTTTTTTATCATCTTTTTTTAACTTTTGGACCTTTTTGAGACTGCATGACTGACGATACTCACAATCCCGGAAGACGACGCCTCCTGCAAACCGTAGCTGCTTCCTGGATGCTCAGCGTGAGTAAAGTAGGTTTTGCGGCCAGCTCACAGGTTATTGCCGTACGCATCTGGCCCTCGTCTACTTATACCCGAATCACCCTCGAATCCAGCACGCCCTTAAAATATAAGCAGTTTCTGCTCAGTGATCCGCCACGCGTTGTGGTGGATATCGAAGGCGTGCATCTCAACAGTGTGCTCAAGGGACTGGGTGAAAAAATCCAGCAAAGTGATCCTTACATCCGGCAGGCGCGGGTGGGGCAGTTTGATACCAAAACGGTGCGTCTGGTGTTTGAGCTAAAGCGTACAATCAATCCGCATGTCTTCACGCTGAAACCGGTCGCTGAATTCCATAACCGGCTGGTGATCGATTTGTATCCGCAAGAAGGTGAGATCAGTGCTCAGGATGATCCGCTGCTGGCGTTACTGGAAGATTACAACCGCGGAGATGTCGCGAGAACATTACCGCCGGAAACGAAGAAAGACGGCCAGGCGGGGCGAAGCCGGCCACTGGTGATTATGCTTGATCCCGGCCATGGCGGTGAAGATCCGGGAGCCATTGGCAAATACAAGACCCGTGAGAAAGATGTCGTGTTGCAGATTGGCCGCAGATTACAGAAGCTGATTGCGCGTGAACCCAATATGAAAGCGCATATGACCCGCAATGAAGACGTGTTTATTCCGCTCAAAGTCCGCGTGGCAAAGGCACGAAAACTGCGGGCAGACCTTTTTATCTCTATCCACGCAGATGCCTTTACCAGTCGGGCAGCAAGAGGCTCATCGGTTTTTGCGTTGTCGACCAAAGGCGCCACCAGTTCCGCAGCACGTTTTCTCGCACAAACGCAGAATGAATCTGACCTGATAGGCGGCGTCAGTAAAAGTGGCGACCGGTATCTGGATCACACGATGTTTGATCTGGTTCAGACGGCAACCATCAGCGATAGCCTGAAATTTGGCAAAGAAGTGCTGACGCGCATGGGAAAGATTAATCATCTGCACAAAAATAAAGTGGATCAGGCCGGATTCGCGGTATTGAAAGCGCCGGATATTCCGTCGATTCTGGTCGAAACGGCGTTTATCAGTAACATTAATGAAGAGAAAAAATTGCGGACTGCGCATTTTCAGCAGCAGGTGGCGGAGTCAATTCTGGCCGGGATCAAAGCGTATTTCGCACAAGGCGGGATGTCGACGATGGGATGAGTCGCGCGGGGGCGGGGTGATTATTCCGCGCTTCGCCGGAATTCAGATACAAAAAAACACCCGTTAGGGTGCCTGATGTTTTTCACTGATTTTTAGTAGTTGGTTGCGGGGGCCGGATTTGAACCGACGACCTTCGGGTTATGAGCCCGACGAGCTACCAGGCTGCTCCACCCCGCGTCCGTCACTACTGTTTACTGCTTTATTTCATCACATTATTCGAACTGAGCATCTTTATGCGTCTGTCTCGAATTGGTTGCGGGGGCCGGATTTGAACCGACGACCTTCGGGTTATGAGCCCGACGAGCTACCAGGCTGCTCCACCCCGCGTCCGTATACTGCTTTAATTCATCGTACAATTCAACCGGGCATTTAATGCATCGATATCGAATTGGTTGCGGGGGCCGGATTTGAACCGACGACCTTCGGGTTATGAGCCCGACGAGCTACCAGGCTGCTCCACCCCGCGTCCGATGGAGGCGAACTATACTCCCCATGAGATTTCGTGCAACCCTTTTTTGAATTTATTCAAATAAAGCACTTAGTTGCTGGCTTTTTATGCACAAAATCGCCGTTTGGTGTTCAATTTGGCTCAGTACACTTTTTTCGGCTGTGGTAATTCCTTTCTGATAGGGCGTTTGTTATCGTTTCGCCAGCCATTTCCCTGAAAGTAAGAGAGCGCGGAATAATGAAAGGACGTTGGAGTAAATATCTGCTGGGTGGTCTGGTGTTAGCGGTGCTGGCGGGGTGTTCTTCGCGACCGACTGACCGGGGCCAGCAGTATAAAGATGGCCGTCTGGATAATGCGCTTGAATATGTGAATGAGCCGAATGCTACAGGCAAGCCGGTAAATGCGCTGGATTACTCTAATCAGGTCGCTGCGGTACAAATTGCCTCTTCTTCTTTATATGGTCGTAATAACACGACATTCCAGGCTGTTGAACAATGGCTGCGCTCCGGGGCTGATACCCGCAATCTTAGCCAGTACGGCATCAGCGCCTATCAGATGGAAGGTGCTGACAATTTTGGTAACGTGCAACTGACCGGCTATTACACGCCAGTTGTGCAGGCGCGCTACACCCGTCAGGGCGAATTCCAGTATCCGCTGTACCGTATGCCGCCTAAACGCGGTCGTCTGCCCGATCGTGCTTCGATTTACTCCGGTGCCCTGAGTGATAACTATGTGGTGGCCTGGACCAACTCCCTGATGGATAACTTTATGATGGAAGTACAGGGCAGCGGTTATGTCGATTACGGCGATGGTCGCCCGTTCATGTTCTTCGGTTATGCGGGCAAGAATGGTCACGCTTACCGCAGTATCGGCAAAGTGCTGATCGACCGCGGTGAAGTGGCGCGTGAGAATATGTCTATGCAGGCGATCCGCCAGTGGGCAGATACTCACAGCCCGGCAGAAGTGCGTGAATTGCTGGAACAGAATCCGTCATTCGTTTTCTTCAAGCCTGAACCTTTCGCGCCAGTTCGCGGTGCCAGCGGTGTGCCGCTGATTGCCAAAGCCTCTGTAGCTTCTGACCGTTCGCTGATCCCGGCGGGTACTACCTTGCTGGCGGAAGTGCCGGAGCTTAACGATAAAGGCAAGTTTACCGGTAAATATCATATGCGTCTGATGGTCGCACTGGATGTTGGTGGTGCGATTAAAGGACAACATTTCGATATGTATCAGGGGATTGGTCCTGACGCTGGCCACTCCGCAGGATTTTATAATCACTATGGACGCGTCTGGGTGTTAAAATCAGCGCAGAACGGCAAGCCGTTGTTCACGGCATACGCGCCATCCAACTAGATTTCAAACGACAAAGTCTTCGAACGCACTGAGGTTTATCTTTTCATGACAGCGACTTACTCCGACGCTTATCAGCAACGTTTTGGCGGAACTGCCCGGCTTTATGGTCAGCAATCGCTGGAGCTGTTCTCGCAGGCGCATATCTGTGTGATTGGTATTGGCGGAGTGGGGTCATGGGCTGCGGAAGCGCTGGCCCGCACCGGTATTGGCGCGATCACGCTGATTGATATGGATGATGTGTGTGTGACCAACACCAACCGTCAAATCCATGCGTTACGTGAAAACGTCGGGCAGGCAAAAACGGAAATTATGGCGCAGCGCATTCTGGCGATTAATCCGGAGTGCAAAGTCACCTGCATTGATGATTTTATTACGCCGGATAACGTGGCTGAGATGCTCGATCACGGATTCAGCTATGTCATTGATGCTATCGACAGCGTCCGGCCTAAAGCCGCGCTGCTGGCCTATTGCCGTCGTTATAAAATTCCGGTGGTGACGACGGGCGGTGCGGGTGGTCAGATTGATCCGACCCAAATTGCTGTCGTGGATCTGGCGAAAACCATTCAGGATCCGCTGGCGGCAAAACTGCGTGAACGTCTGAAAAATGATTTCAACGTGGTGAAAAACAGCAAAGGTAAGCTCGGAATTGACTGTGTGTTTTCCAGCGAGCCGTTGATGTATCCGCAGGCTGATGGCTCGGTATGTGCTGCAAAGGCAAGCGCAGAAGGCCCTAAACGCATGGATTGCGCGTCTGGTTTTGGGGCTGCAACGATGGTTACCGCGACGTTTGGTTTTGTCGCGGTATCCCACGTACTGAAGAAGATGATGGCTAAGGCGCAGCGTCAGGCTCAGGCAGCCTGACGAGCCAGGGCGATTACGCCTTCTGCCAGCGCATGAAGCCCGCTGGAGCGGCTGGTACTCAGTTGCTCACGCAACCCCAATACATCAAACAGCGCCAGCGGATCCCGCATTAAAATCTCGTCTGGCGTTTTGCCTTCCACGGCGGTCAGTAGCACTGCCAGCAAACCTTTAACGATCCTTCCTTCGCTGTCACCATAGAAATGCATTGTTCCATTCACCGCTTTTTCCGCGCCTAGCCATACCCGGTTTTCACAACCAGACAGCTCATTTTCCGGCGTTTTCAACGTCGTATCCAGCGGTGGCAAAGATTTCGCCAGCAGGATTAACTGACGGTAGCGGTCTTCCCACTGACGGAATGACGCGAATTTTTCGGTCAGTGAGGATTCAGTGATCTCATGGCCGAAAGGATGTGGCGCTAACATGGTATTCCCCAAAGAATGAATTAGTCGGCTAACAGATCGAAAGCATATTTTACTGCCCTGACCAGCCGCATGACGTCCTGTTCATTATTATACGGCGCAAATGAAGCCCGTAATGTGCCGCTGATGCCCAGAGCATCCATCAATGGCTGGGCGCAATGCTGTCCGGCGCGCAAGGCAATGCCTTGTTCAGCCAGCAATGTCACAAGGTCACTGTGATGCACACCGGCGATATCGAATGCCAGAAGTGAGGCATTCTGACAGCGGAAACTGCGGAAACCCTCAATCTGCGTAAGCTGCTCTTCAGCCAGACTCGCCAGATTTTGTGTATATTTCTCTGCCGCTTGCAGATCTACGGTTTTTAACCATTTCAGCGCTGCTGACATCCCGATCACACCGGCAATGTTAGGCGTACCCGCTTCGAAGCGGTGGGGCACGGCCTGCGGTGTAAAACCGGTCATGGAAGCCTGGGTCAGCATTTTCCCGCCGCCCTGCCACGGTGCCATATTCTCGAGCAATTTAGTTTTGCCATACAGCACGCCGATGCCTGTCGGCCCGTAAAGCTTATGGCCGGAGAAGGCATAAAAGTCGATATCGAGTTGTTGAACGTCTGGCGAACAATGAACAACGCCTTGTGCGCCATCGATCAGAACGGGCGTGTCGTTAGCGTGTGCCAGTTCAACGGCACGGGCTATATCGGGTATTCCGCCGGTAACATTCGACATTTGCGTCAGTGCCAGCAAGCGGGTTTTGTTGTTCAGCAGGACGGAAAGGGCGGTGATATCAGGAATGCCGCACTCATCCACTGGCAGCGTGATCACCTGCGCCTGACATTGTTGTGCGACCATCAGCCACGGAATGAGGTTAGCGTGATGTTCCGCCTGACTGACAATAATCTCATCACCCGGTTGCAGTCGAGGGCGTAGCCAGCTTTGTGCCACCAGATTTATGGACTCCGTGGTTCCCCGCGTCCAGACGATATCTGCGGAATGCGGCGCGTTGATCCACTGCGCCACCAGCCTTCTGGCCTGCTCGTAGTCATCTGTCAGGGTTTGCGCCGCATGATACTGGCTGCGGTGCACGGTGGCTCCTTCCTGAGAGTAGAAATTTACAGTGGCCTCGATCACCGCCTGCGGCTTCAGGGCGGTGGCGGCACTGTCGAGATAACATTGCCCCTGAGACAACGCAGGAAACTGTTGACGAAAATCTGCGGGGTTAAAATCAGTCATACGAAATCAGATCCTTCGGCCTGAGTTAAAAATACAGGTTTATCTGTAACACAAGCCGCTTATTCATTTTAGGAATGGTTACCTGGAAATTCATCAGAGGTTTGTTATGCTGAATTACGAAGACTAGAAGCATTAGCCTGGAGTCTAACCAGGAATTTGAAGCATATTAATCTGCAAGGAGTCTATGATGAAGAAGATCGCCGCCGTAATTTCAGCTGCACTGCTGACGACAACACTTGCCGCCTGTTCGAGCAACTACGTGATGCATACCAACGATGGCCGCACCATTGTTGCTGAAGGCAAACCTAGCACCGACAGTGATACCGGTATGATCAGTTATACCGATGCGTATGGCAATAAGCAGCAGATCAATAAATCTGAAATCAAAGAAATGGCAGAAGGGAATTGATTCCTGACGTGAACACCTTGAGTCAGTCGCTCAGGTAACCTCACATTTTGCTTTGTGACAAAACCGGCTCCTCTTGCGAGGAAGCCGGTTTTGTCACATTATGCGCTCGTCATTCTGCTGCCTGGTGTTTCCTTTGCGTCCTTTATGCAGCAAAAAAAGCAAAAAAAAAGCACCGCAAATTGCGGTGCTAAAAAATCACTTTGGACAGACAGGGTAATGTACAGGAAGTGAAAAGTTTGTAGCATTCAAGCTACGCGTCTGGATTGCCAGACAATTGCAAACACAACATCACAACCACAAGCCAAAAGTATTTCAGCATCCTCATACCAATCTACTTTTCGTTCCGGCTCAGGAAGTGGCGCCACTATAGGTTTTTGCCTGTACATCCTCAACGGACAAATTATAATGTCTCGGATTAAAAAAACTAATACCTAAACCCACGGACAGGCGTTCCGCTAACCGGCGAATAAGAAGTATCCATTCTATGTCAAAACGTTTACCGCCTTTGAATTCTCTGCGGGTGTTTGATGCCGCAGCGCGTCACCTTAGTTTTACTAAGGCTGCCGAGGAACTGTTCGTCACGCAGGCCGCTGTTAGCCACCAGATTAAGTCACTTGAGGACTTTTTAGGGTTAAAACTGTTTCGCCGCCGCAATCGCTCTTTGTTACTGAGCGAAGAAGGGCAGAGCTATTATCTGGATATCAAAGAGATATTCTCTGCTCTGAATGAGGCCACACGTAAACTTCAGGCACGCAGTGCCAAAGGCGCGCTGACCGTCAGTTTACCGCCCAGTTTTGCGATTCAATGGCTGGTGCCAAGATTGTCTGGCTTTAACTCAGCTTATCCGGGCATCGATGTACGCATCCAGGCGGTAGACCGTGAAGAAGATAAATTGGCCGACGATGTCGACGTCGCCATATTCCATGGTCGGGGTAACTGGCCGGGGCTACGGGCAGAGCGATTGTATGCGGAGTATTTACTGCCGGTTTGTTCTCCTTCGTTGCTGATGGGGGATAATCCGCTGAAGGAACCCGCCGATTTAAGTCATCACACACTGCTGCACGATGCTTCCCGTCGGGACTGGCTGGCGTACACCAAACAGCTTGGGTTGCAGCAGGTGAATGTGCAGCAGGGGCCTATTTTCAGCCACAGTGCGATGGTGGTTCAGGCCGCCGTTCACGGGCAGGGTATTGCGCTGGTGAATAATGTCATGGCACAGACTGAGATTGAGGCCGGACGTCTGGTGTGTCCGTTCAGTGAAGTTTTAATTAGTAAAAATGCTTTTTATCTGGTTTGTCATGACAGTCAGGCAGAACTGGGTAAAATAGCCGCCTTTCGTCAGTGGATCCTCGCCCGTGCAGCCAGCGAGCAGGAAAAACTGCGCTTTCGTTTCGATCAGGCCTGATTCCTGGGGATAGAAAGTCCTGAGTCTGCTGATGAGATTGATTAATCAGGTTTTTCATCAGCAAATAACGATAACAGGTAACGCATAATGACCAGTCGTTCAATGTTGATTTTCGCCGCTATCAGCGGTTTTATCTACGTCGCTTTCGGTGCTTTTGGCGCACATGTGTTGAGCCAGTCGCTCGGCGAAGCGGAAATGGCATGGATCCATACCGGGTTAACTTATCAAAGCATTCATACGCTGGTAGTGATGATTCTGGGTGTTGCGATGCAGCGCCAGCGCAATGTGTGGTTCTACTGGAGCAGCGCCTTTTTAGCGCTGGGAACCGTTTTATTCAGCGGCAGCCTTTATTGTCTGGCGCTGTCACATCTCCGTTTGTTCGTTTTTGTCACTCCGATTGGCGGTACCTTGTTCCTGGTCGGTTGGATTTTGTTGTTGATCGGCGCATTGCGCCTGAAGAAAAAGGCCGAACGCCATGAATAAACTTGCTCTCTACTGCCGTCAGGGTTTTGAAAAAGAATGCGCAGCAGAAATTACTGACAAAGCTGCGAAGATGGAAATCTTCGGTTTTGCCCGCGTGAAAGAAAACAGCGGTTATGTGCTGTTTGAATGCTATCAACCAGATGATGCTGACCGTATCGCCAAAGAACTGCCCTTCCGCGAGCTGATTTTTGCCCGTCAGTTGATCGTGGTGGGAGAGTTGCTGAAAGATTTGCCGCCGGAAGATCGTGTTTCTCCGATTGTCGGCATGGTTCAGAACGTGATTACCAACGGTGGTGAGCTTCGCGTTGAAGTGCCTGATACCAATGAAAGCAAAGAGCTGACCAAGTTCTGCCGCAAACTGACTGTGCCGCTGCGTTCCGCGATGCGCGAATGCAAAGTGCTGGGCAAGAAAGAGAATGCGCTGCGTCCGGTAGTGCATGTGTTCTTTATCGCCCCGGGTTGCTGCTATGTGGGGTATTCCTACAGCAATAACAATTCACCGTTCTATATGGGTATTCCGCGCCTCAAGTTTCCTTCCGAAGCGCCAAGCCGTTCAACGCTGAAACTGGAAGAAGCTTTCCATGTCTTTATTCCGGCTGATGAGTGGGATGAACGTCTGGCAAGTGGCATGTACGCGGTGGATTTAGGCGCGTGTCCTGGCGGCTGGACGTATCAGCTGACACAACGCAGCATGATGGTCACGGCTGTCGACAACGGTCCGATGGCACCCAGCCTGATGGAAACCGGTCAGGTGATTCATCTGCGTGAAGACGGCTTCCGTTACAAATCCACCAGCACTAAGAACTACTGGCTGGTGTGTGACATGGTCGAAAAACCGGCTAAAGTGGCTGCGCTGATGTGTGACTGGCTGGTCAACGGCTGGTGCCGTGAGGCGATCTTTAACCTGAAGTTGCCGATGAAAAAGCGTTACGAAGAAGTCTCTAATATTCTTGAACGCATCGACGAACGTCTGAAAGAAAATGGCGTGAATGCCGAGATCTTCGCGAAGCAGCTTTATCACGATCGCGAAGAAGTCACCGTGCATATCCGCCGTTTCTGGTCGGCTATTGGCGGACGCCGCGACGAGCGTGATCGCTGATACTCGTCATACTTTGAACTGCAGGGGCGTGGGCTGCGTGCGTTCGCCCGAATCACTTACTTGCCACCTGCCTGCAATTCAAATTATTCAGAGTATCCTTCCTGAACACTTGCGTTTGAGAAGTGCTTTTTTATGGCAAACGCAGTTGCTGCAAATTGCCATCCAGCGCGACGTCGGTTTGCAGCGTTGATACACGTTTGCAGGCATACGCCAGTTCACGGTGCTCTTCGAGTTTTTTACGCCATTTTTCCGGCACGCCTTCCAGATTGTCGTAAAGCTCATCCAGCGATCCGGTCTGCGTCAGTAACGTGACCGCCGTCTTCGGGCCTATTCCCGGCACTCCCGGGATTTTACTGCTGCTGATCCCGGCCAGACCCCAGTAATCGGTGAGTTGCTGTGGCAATACGCCAAACGTTTCCTGAACAAACGGCATATCCAGCCAGCGTTTCTGGAAGTAATCGCGGATCTGAATATTGGGTGCCAGTAACTGACAGTACCCTTTATCGGTTGAAACGATGGTGACCTGATGGCCGCCGGATGACACTTTCGCGGCCAGTGTTGCCGCCAGGTCGTCTGCTTCATTACCTGCAGAATGCCAGCAGGCAATGCCTAGCCCTTCAAAACCGGCTTTCAGGCTGGGCATTTCCGCAACCAGATTATCTGGCATTGGTGAGCGCCCGGCTTTGTAGTCGGGCAGACACTGATGACGCCAACTGTCTGCCCGGTCATCTTCGTCAAATACGGCAACGGCATGTGTGGGCTGAGTATGCTGAATCAGCTGACCTATGGCGTTCTGGCAGGTAATCAGACAAGGCGAACCCTGAACCGCATGGATACGGCGGATCAGGTTCAGGGCATCAATAATCAGCAGATGTATTGCCATGTTAATCTCCATAATAAAGGCGACTCGCGTCGCCCTTAGATCTGCTTTAGAAGTGTGACTTGCCGTGTGATCGGTCGGTCAGGCACAAATCTCATAGCAAGGAATATATGCGCTGCCCGGCAATTTCATACGGTGCTGGGCGACGAAACCTTGCAGCAGGCTGTCCATTTTTTTCATTAAAGCCGGATCGCCGTGCAGCTTGAAGCGACCATGTTTTTCGATGGCGTGGATCCCAAATTCTTTCACGTTACCGGCCACAATACCGGAGAAGGCGCGGCGCAGTGCGGCGGCCAGTTCCTGCGGTGGCTGGTTAGGATAAAGATTCAGGTTCGCCATGTTTTCATGATTCGGTTCGAACGGGTGCTGCAAATCGGGCGCAATGCGAATCGACCAGTTGAAACTGTAGGCATCTCCGCTGTTACGACGGTTTTCTTTCACCAGCGGCATGGCGCGTTTCATCTGACGGGCGACTTCTGTCGGATCGTCGATGATGATGGTGTAGAACTTACAGGCTTCTTCACCCAGCGTTTCTTTAATGAAGGCATCAAGAACGTGGAAGTAATCCGCGCTTTCTTTCGGGCCGGTGAGGATCAGCGGTAAAACCTGATCGCTGTTTTCCGGATCCATCAGAATGCCCAGCAGATACAGTAATTCTTCTGCGGTACCTACACCGCCAGGGAAGATAATGATCCCGTGCGCAATGCGCACGAACGCCTCAAGCCGTTTTTCGATATCCGGCATGATGATCAGTTCGTTGACCAGTGGATTAGGCGGCTCAGCAGCAATAATCGACGGTTCTGTCATGCCGATAAAGCGGCCGGCTTTGTAGCGCTGTTGCGCGTGGCCGACGGCGGCGCCTTTCATCGGGGCTTCCATTGCGCCCGGGCCACAGCCGGTACAAATGTTCAGTTCACGCAGACCCAGCTGACTGCCGACGTTACGGGCATACTGATATTCAATTTCATTAATTGAATGTCCGCCCCAGCAAACCACCATGTTCGGATCTTCATCCAGATGCAGGGCGCGGGCATTGCGTAAGATAGAGAACACCAGATTGGTCAGATGCGCTGAGTTTTTGGTATTCAGGTGCTGAAAACGACCGGCGTTGTCAATTTGCCCGCTCACGAACAGAATATCGCGCAGTACAGCAAACAGGTTGGCCTGTAATGAGCGGATAATCCGGCCATCCACAAATGCGTCTTCCGGTGGGTTTACCAGTTCCAGTTTCACGCCACGCTCTCTGCGCAGCACATTGATATCAAAGCTTTCGTAACGGTCGAGAAGCTCTTTACTGCTGTCAGTCTGGCTGCCGCTGTTAAGCACGGCCAGTGAACAATTTCGGAAAAGACGATAGAGGTCGCTGCTCGCAGTACGTTTGAGCATGTCGACTTCCAGCTGCGACAACAAATCCATTGAGCCTAACGGGCTGATATGTGTAATCAAAGTTGCTCCTTGACACCAACGGGTGCAGTGATTCTTTCTGCTACCTGATTGCGGCGCATGATTTTTCGGATCATATTTTTTGCGCCGTACGCGATTTAACAGTAACCCCGTCATCAGGCTTTTACCAATGCTGACAGAGCGTTAGCTCAGTTCTTGAGCAACGTCTCGCATTATTGTCTGACAAGTCGCGCGGTTGCAGGTTCAAACGGGAAGTTGGATCTCCATGGATTGATGTCCAGACCACCGCGGCGTGTATAGCGCGCATAAACGGCAAGCTTTTCCGGCTGGCAGAAACGCAGCAAATCATTAAAGATGCGTTCAACGCATTGTTCGTGGAATTCATTGTGATGGCGGAAAGAAACCAGGTAACGCAGCAGCGCTTCATGGTCGATTTTCGGGCCGCGATATTGGACCTGAACGGAACCCCAGTCTGGCTGATGGGTGATCAGGCAGTTGGATTTCAGCAGATGACTGACCAGCGACTCTTCAACGATCTCAGCACCTTTAGCATTGGCCAGATAATCCGTGCTGAACTCGTAACTGTCGATCTCAATATCCTGCTCATCGATGCAAACACCGTCAAAATGCCCAACCGCTGAACCTTCAATCTCAGACAGACGGCTGACGCTCACCGTGACTTCGCCTTGCGCGCAGGCGCTTAAATCACGGGTTAATGTTTCCTTGACCGCCTGCCAGTCCGCGAAAACGGTCTGGTTGAAGCTGTTCAGATAGAGCTTGAAGCTTTTGGATTCGATCAGATTCTGGCTGTTGGCATTCAGACTGATTTCACCCACGGCAACCTGCGGCAGGCCTTTGGCATTGAGCCACGACAGTTCATACAGCGTCCAGATATCTGCGCCATGAAACGGTAAGTTGTCCGGATATAAACCCAGCGGTTCACGGTTCATGCTGCGCGGAACGGCCTGCAATAAAGACGCGTCGTATTGATCGACATAAGCCGTACTTTTACCCAGCGTCAGTTGCGCCAGGGCGGGGTTATCCTGATATGAGGACATGCTGTCACCTTACGAAATAGGTACAATAGAGAATAATCCCTAGTTTACCCCAGCCTTACCGGAAGATGAGAGAATTATGGAGTCTGAAGTTTCTGTAGCATTGCGTGAATTTACTCAACGTTATGTCGATCTCTGGCAACAGGAAACCGGCATGCCGCCCGCCAGTGAAGCCCTTTTTGGTGTGGATTCGCCGTGCGTGGTCAAAACAGATGAAGACAAGGTCTTCTGGCTAACACAGACGTTTACCCCTGATGCGACCTTGCAAAATGTAGAACGGGCGCTGGAATTACAGTTGCGTCCTGAGGCGCATGAGTTTTACACGACACAGTATGCAGGGGACATGACCGCCAGCTGGCAGGGAAATCCGCTGACGTTGTTGCAGGTCTGGAGCCAGGAAGATTTCACCCGTTTGCAGGAAAATCTGATCGGGCATCTGGTCACGCAAAAGAGGCTGAAGCTGACACCTACCCTTTTTCTGGCGACCACAGATTCCGAGCTGGATCTGGTTTCGTTATGCAATGTGACCGGTAATGTCGTGCTGGAACAGTTCGGCAGTAAAAAACGAACTATACTCTCGCCATCGTTATCAGAATTCCTTACAATGCTGACCGCTGTTTGTCCCGCCTGAGCAACATCATCTGAACGACCCATCCCGCAGAGCACAAATGGCTCACAAGCGTGTGAGAGATCTCTCACAAAGGCTGTAAGAGATCTCGCTAATTTGACTTAATTACTTCCTGGTTAAAATAATTTTCATAAATAAAATCAATTAGTTGGTTGATTTATTGGTTGTGAGACGGCTTACGCCCGCTGAGGTTGGCTTACAGCCTGCCTTGCTCCCAAGGCCGAAATCAACGATTCTAGTCAGGCACTAAGGAAGCATGAAGCAGAACATCAGGATGATGGCTGATTCATAAAAAAGGGGACGGCTCAGGAAGAGTCAGGACGGCATCGGATTATGCCAGGATGTTTCAGGACGAAACCAGGGACACCTCCAGGACGGAGAAGAGAGCTCACAAAGGAAGCTGAGCGGGTCACAGATGACCAAGGGACATCAGTCAGGATGACTTAGGACAGACCGTCAGGATGAAAGTTGGACGATGCAAAGGACAGCCGGTTAGGATAACCGCAGGAAAAGTTTTCAGGGATTGAGCAGGGAGCACTCAGGTAGCTGGATTGCTATAAAACGAACCGGGGGCACTGTGAAAACAGTGCCCCCAACTTTTATGTCTATAAAAATTACTTCTGTAAAATCTTCCTTCCAGCCCAAAGCGCCAGCCATTCCTCAGCCGATCGCCCCCAAGACATCATCCTGCCCCTGCTTTTTCGGCAACAGGAATAAAGTGGCAAAAATATCCAGCAGATAAATCGCGGCCAGCAAGGTAATTGCTGCGGTAAATGACACCTGTGCCACCAGCATTCCAATCACCAGCGGGCCAAAACCACCGACGCCACGTCCGAGATTAAATAACAGATTCTGGGCCGTCGCCCGGACACGTACCGGATAGAGATCGGAAATCAGGCCGCCGTAACCGCCAATCATGCCATTCACGAACATCCCCATCAGCGCGCCTGCGAACAACATCAGCGCCGGGTCAGACAACTGCGCGTAACACACCACCATCACGACAGCGCCAATCTGATAAATCAGGAAGATTTTCCAGCGCGGGAAACGATCCGACAACATGCCGAACAGCCAGATGCCGAAGGTCATACCGACAACCGTCACGGCGGTCCACAGGCCAGATTTGGTCAGTGAGAAGCCAAAGTTTTTCGACAGATAACTCGGCATCCAGATCATCAGCCCGTAATAACCAAAGTTCTGAACAGAGCACAGGATCAGAATGCCGATGCTGGCTTTGGTCGTGGCTTTATCGCGGAACAGTAACTTAATGCGGCTAAACAGTGAGCCATCATTATTGCTGGCAGTGTGTTTTACGAAGGCTTCCGGTTCGCCCATTGTGCGGCGGATAAGGAAAGAGGCCAGCGCCGGTAACAGTCCGACCAGGAACATGCCGCGCCAGCCGATAATGCCCAACAGCATCGGTGTCAGGAAGGCGGCCATTAGCACGCCGAGCTGCCAGCCCATGCCGACATAGGCCGAGGCGCGGTTACGTTTTTCCGCTGGCCACGCTTCTGCAATCAGCGCCATGCCGATACCAAATTCACCGCCCAGGCCGACACCAGCCAGAGTGCGATAGATCAGTAAATCCCAGTACCCTTGTGCGAAAGCGCATAAACCGGTGAAGAGGGAGAACATCAGAATGGTGAAGGTCAGTACCCGGATGCGGCCGAAACGATCGCTGATAGGTCCGAAAATGACGCCGCCCAGTACGGCACCAATCAGGGTCCAGGTCACCAGCGAACCACTTTGTGAGGAAGACAAACCAAATTCGCTGGTAATAGCCGGGAGCATGAAACCGAGGATCAATAAATCAAATCCGTCCATGGCGTAGCCGGTGACGGAGGCCAGCATGGCTTTTGCCGGTGTTGCGTGTGCTTTTTGAATGTGTTGTGCGGACATGTGGACAGATCTGTAAAGAAAAAAGTGGCGGTAGTTTGCCCGTATCGGGCGTTTATCGCTACCACGAAAAACTTATGGTTGGATAGATAAATTGGATAGGATGCAGAGAGTTGGGGCATCAGTCCTTCAATGTTATGCTTTGCGCCCCCCGGCGGAGGCTGCCCGGGGCCATGAACGAAGAGAGTCATTGATGAATATAGAAAACCAGGTTCGCCAGATTTTAGAAGATATCGAGCAGGTCATGCGTGATGAAAAATTGTGGCACGCCACGCCGCCGGAAGCGGAAGCCTTTGAAAGCAAAGAGCCGTTTTCAGTGGATACCCTGTCTGCTGAACAATGGCTCCAATGGGTGCTGGTTCCCCGTATGTACGCGTTGCTGGAGGCCCAGGCACCAATGCCAACCCGTTTTGCTATCACCCCCTATTTTGAAGTGGCGATGCCTGAAGCACTCCGTTTGCTGACTCAGCTGCAACGCCTCGACGATTTGCTGAACATAGAAGACTGACATGCTGGAAATTTTGTATCAGGACGAACATCTGATCGCAGTAAATAAACCTGCGGGTATGCTGGTTCACCGCAGCTGGCTGGACCGCCATGAAACGGTGTTTGTGATGCAAACATTGCGTGATCAGATTGGTCAGCATGTGTTTACGGTTCACCGGCTGGATAAGCCGACGTCGGGCGTTTTGCTGCTGGCGCTGTCCAGCGAAGTGGCGCGTTTGCTGTCGCAGCAGTTTGAAAATAACCAGATGAGCAAGGTGTATCATGCCGTGGTTCGCGGGTATGTGCCGCAAGACGGTACCCTCGATTACGCGCTGACGGAAGAGCTTGATAAAATCGCCGATAAGTTTGCCAGTCCGGATAAAGCGCCACAGCCTGCGGTCACGCATTATCGCGTGGTGGCTCAGGTCGAGATGCCCGTGGCTGTTGGTCGTTATGATACGGCCCGTTATAGCCTGGTTGAACTGAAACCAGAAACCGGTCGTAAACATCAGCTGCGCAGGCATATGTCGCATCTGCGTCACCCGATAATCGGAGACAGCGCGCACGGTGATTTAAAGCAAAACCGGGGTATGACGCAGCATTTCGGCTGTTCCGGGCTGATGCTGCACGCCAGTCATATGCAATTGCCTCATCCGGTTACGGGTGAGCCGTTGTCGATTCAGGCGCGCTGGGATCATCGCTGGCAAAATGTGGTGACACAGTTTGGCTGGCAGGGAAAAATCCCTGAGCTTGAAAGGGTTGAGTTTGCAGAAACTTGCCGTCAGGATAGTGCACAAATTTAGTCCCTTTGATTGAAATATTGGCATCACACAGGAGTGAAACCCATGGCAGAAGTCGGAATTTTTGTCGGTACGGTATACGGCAATGCGTTACTGGTGGCAGAGGAAGCGGAAACCGTGCTGAAAGGCCAGGGTCATGACGTGAAACTGTTTGAAGAAGGCACGCTTGAAGCCTGGCAATATTACCGTCATCACTTTGTGCTGATTGTGACGTCGACTACCGGTCAGGGGGATTTGCCGGACAGCATCGCGCCTTTGTATGTCGCCATCCGTGACACCGTGGGCTATCAGCCGGAGTTGCGTTACGGCATGATTGCGCTGGGTGATATCAGCTACGATCATTTCTGTGGCGGCGGCCATAAGCTGGATGATTTATTGCAGGAACAAGGCGCATCGCGCATTGGCGAAATGCTGGAAATTGACGCCATGGAAACTGCCGAACCGGAAACCGTTGCGATTCCGTGGGTGGAAAAATGGGGACAGTTGCTTAAATAACGTCACACCCTTTGCCGTTCTGCGCGCAAGAAATAAAAAGGTCAGGCAAACGCCTGACCTTTTTTGTATTCACATCTTCTGACCGGAATTTATCAGCGGCCGTTGGTGAGTTTTTCCAGATCAGATTCAATCTCAGAAATTTTATTCGCCACGACAGATTCAAGATGACGTAAGTCATCCAGGATTTTACGTTTCAGATCCACTTCTACCTGATCACGCTGACAGATTTGATCCAGCTCATCAATCACATAGCGCAGATTTGGGCTGATCTCATGAATTTCTTTATAACCCTGACCGGCATTATCGGCAACGATGGTTTTACGCTGGCGCGGGTATTTAAACTTCACGCTTTTAGCAAAAAACTCGCCTTTATCTCTGCGGAAATAGATCTTCAGAATATCGTTATTGGCCTCCTGACGCAGGCTGTAACGATCAATATCGTCGGGATTATTAATGCCCAGGCTTTTCAGATTGTCATACATAGCGCCACCTTCGTTTAGGAGAAAATCAGAGTGTCATGATGAACTGAACGGCGGCTTTAATCATTGATTAATTGCACAGTTTGCCGTTTAGAAGATAAAAAAATAGCGGGTTATTTTTTAAAACAATACCCGCTATTTTTAAGTTTAGTCGATTGTGCGCAATAACTCATTCAGGCCGGTTTTGCCCAGAGTTTTCGCATCTACTTTCTTGACGATGACAGCGCAGTACAGGCTGTATTTACCGTCTTTAGAAGGCAGGTTGCCGGAAACCACTACGGAGCCCGCTGGTACGCGGCCGTAATGCACTTCACCAGTTTCACGGTCATAGATTTTGGTGCTCTGGCCGATGTAAACACCCATGGAAATCACCGAGCCTTCTTCCACGATCACGCCTTCAACGATTTCTGAACGCGCGCCGATGAAGCAATTGTCTTCGATGATAGTCGGGTTCGCCTGAAGTGGCTCCAGAACGCCGCCGATACCTACGCCACCGGACAGATGAACGTTTTTACCGATCTGCGCACAAGAACCGACAGTCGCCCAGGTATCAACCATGGTGCCTTCATCAACGTAAGCGCCGATGTTGACATAAGAAGGCATCAGCACGGTGTTGCGTGCAATGAATGCGCCTTTACGCACGGCAGCAGGTGGCACCACGCGGAAACCTTCACGCTGGAAACGCGCTTCATCGTAGTCAGCGAATTTCATTGGCACTTTATCGAAGTAACGGCTCTCACCGCCTTCCATCACCTGGTTGTCATTGATTCTGAACGAGAGCAGTACCGCTTTCTTCAGCCACTGATGCGTCACCCATTCGCCATCAATCTTCTCCGCAACGCGCAATTCGCCGCTGTCGATTTTGCTGATAACTTCAGTGATAGCGTCGCGCGTTACGCTGTCAACGTTAGCCGGAGTAATGTCTGCACGGCGCTCGAAGGCTTGTTCAATAACGGTTTGTAGTTGCTGCATCCTGTTCTCTTTCCTGAATTGGTTTTAAAAGATAGTGGTACTTGTATCACATTTTATCGCCAGGGTTGAGTGCCTCAGTTAACCGGCGTGTGATTTCCTGGCGAGTTTGCTTATCCAGCGCACGACGCTCGCCATTTGCCAGAATAAATAAGTCCTCTACGCGTTCGCCGATGGTCGAGATGCGCGCACCGTGCAGCGACAGGCCGAGATCAGAGAAGACTTCCCCGACGCGTGCCAGCAGGCCGGGTTGATCCAGCGACACCAGTTCCATATACGTCCGGCGGTCGGTATGCGTCGGCAGGAAACTGACTTCGGTCTGCACGCTGAAATGACGCAGTTTCGGCGAAGGACGTCGCGCACGCGGCGGCTGATAAGCCTGCGTCATCGACTGTTCCAGCGCGTAACGAATGGCTTCATGCCGGTCTTGCGCCAGCGGGCTGCCGTCCGGTTCCAGTACAATGAAAGTATCCATCGCCATGCCGTCGCGATTGGTGAAAATTTGCGCGTCATGAATGCTCAGGTTACGCCTGTCCAGCTCACCGGCGACGGTGGCAAACAGATACGGTCGGTCAGGGCTCCAGATAAATATCTCGGTCCCGCCGCGCGTTGCCTGACGGCTGACCAGCACCAGCGGTTTGGTGGAGTCATGTTCCAGCAGGTGTCTTGCGTGCCATGCCAGTTGATTGGGTGAATGGCGCAGGAAATAATCCGCCCGGCAGCGGCTCCAGATACGGTGCAGCGCTTCTTCATCAATATTATCCATACGCAGCAATGCCAGCGCCTGAAGGCGGTGATGACGCACGCGCTCGCGAAGATCCGGCGTATTTTGCATGCCGCGGCGCAATTGCTTTTCGGTGGCAAAATACAGTTCGCGTATCAGGCTTTGTTTCCAGCTGTTCCACAGGGTTTCATTGGTGGCACAGATATCCGCCACGGTCAGGCTGACCAGATAGCGAAGGCGAACTTCGGTCTGCATTTCTGCGGCGAACTGCTGGATTTCATTAGGATCCTGAATATCGCGGCGCTGTGCCGTCACTGACATCAGCAAGTGACAGCGAACCAGCCACGAGACCAACTGGGTTTCACGGGAATTCAGCCCGTGCAGTTCGGCAAATTCCAGCACATCCTGCGCGCCGAGAATCGAGTGATCACCACCGCGGCCTTTGGCAATATCGTGGAACAGGGCAGCCATCAGCAACAGTTCAGGCTGTGGCAGCCGCGGATACAGCTCCACACAGAGTGGATGCTTCGGCCGGGTTTCTTCGTGAGCAAAGCTTTCAAGTTTTTGCAGCACGCGAATGGTATGTTCATCGACTGTGTACGCGTGGAACAAGTCGAATTGCATCTGCCCGACGATCTGCCCCCATTGCGGCATATATGCCCACAGCACGCTGTGGCGGTGCATAGGCACCAGCGCGCGTGACACGGCGCCCGGATGGCGCAGGATCGACATAAACATTTCGCGCGCCTGCGGGATCATGCATAGCGGCTCTTTGAGATGTCGACGGGCATGGCGCAGCAGGCGGACGGTGGTGGAGTAAATCCCTTTGATTTCGCGATGGCGCACCATCAGGTGGAACATGCTGATGATAGTTTCCGGACGGCGGTCAAAGAGCGTGCTGTCCCGCAGATCAATCAGATCGCCACGCAGTTGGAAATCTTCATCGAGCGGCCGTGGTTTTTCATTCGGGCCGATGGCCAGAATCGCTTCATCGAACAACTGCAATAACATCTGATTCAGCTCGCCGACCCGGCGGGTCATGCGGTAGAAATCTTTCATCATGCGTTCGACGGGCTGATTGCCTTCGCCCTGATATTGCAGCAATTGCGCCACACTTTGCTGGCGGTCGAACAGCAGACGGTTGTCGTAGCGGGGCAGCAGCAAATGCAGGGCAAAACGGATTCGCCACAGGAAACTCTGACATTCCAGCAGTTCGTTGCGCTCGGCTTTGGTCAGAAAACCAAAGGCCACCATTTCGTCCAGCGATGTGGCGCCAAAATGACGACGGGCTACCCATAAAATGGTGTGAATGTCGCGCAGGCCGCCGGGGCTGCTTTTGATATCTGGCTCAAGGTTATAACTGGTGCCGTGATAACGCAGATGGCGTTCATTTTGTTCATCAATTTTGGCGCGGAAGAAGTTTGGCGAAGGCCAGAATCCGTCGCTGAAAATGTGTTTCTGCATACTGAGAAACAGCGCGACATCGCCGCAGATCAGGCGGGATTCGATCAGGTTGGTGGCTACGGTTAAATCAGCCAATCCTTCCAGCAGACATTCTTCCAGCGTACGCACGCTGTGTCCGACTTCCAGCTTAACGTCCCACAGCAAGGTAATCAGTTCACCGATGCGCAATGCCTGTTCATCGTTAAGCCGTTTCTGGCTGAGCACCAGAACATCGATATCCGATAAAGGATGCAATTCGCCGCGCCCGTAGCCGCCTACGGCCACCATCGCGGTTTCCGGAATATTGTCGAAGCCGTAGAAGGTCCACAAACGCTGTAACAGCTGATCGATGTAATGCGTCCGTGCGTCTACCAGTTCTTCAGCCTGTTGCCCGGCATTGAAGGCATCCGCCAGCCATGCCTGAAACTGTTCCATATGCTGTTTCAGGCTCTGACGGTTTAAATCGTCGTCCGGATAGACAGAAGGGGAGGCCGGTTGTAGCGGAAAAGTACGGGCGAGATCCTGCGTGGTTTGCAGTAGTACGCTCTTTTCAGCCGGGAAGTTTTCAATCATGGGTGCGCAGCCCTACACGTGAGAGACCAATAAACGTGAAAGATAAAAAAAACCGGCTTTCGCCGGCTTGATTCACAGATTTATACCCTCTCCGCAGAGCGGGTGACTGTTTAGTCGTGCGTCAGGATAGCCGGAATGGTGTCATCCTTACGCAGCGTCATAATTTCACAACCGTTATCTGTCACCACAATAGTATGCTCGTACTGAGCCGACAAGCTGCGATCTTTAGTTTTTACTGTCCAGCCGTCTTTCATGGTGCGGATACGGTAATCGCCTGCGTTGACCATCGGTTCAACGGTAAACGCCATACCCGCCTGAAGCACAACACCGCCGTCATCCGCATCGTAATGCAGTACCTGAGGCTCCTCGTGGAAACCCTCACCGATGCCGTGACCGCAATATTCGCGTACCACAGAGAATTTCTCGGCTTCAACGAACTTCTGGATCTCTTTACCCAACGTGCGCAGGCGGATACCAGGCTTGATCAGGCGCAGTGCGATATACAGGCTTTCCTGCGTGATACGGCAAAGACGCTCACCCAGAATCGTCGGTTTACCCGCGATGAACATTTTGGAGGTGTCACCATGGAAACCATCCTTAATGACCGTGACATCAATGTTGACGATGTCGCCATCTTTCAAAATTTTGTCTTCGCTCGGAATACCGTGGCACACCACTTCGTTAACGGAAATACAGACAGATTTCGGGAAGCCGTGGTAATCCAGGCAGGCAGAAACCGCCTGTTGCTTGTTCACGATGTGATCGGCGCAAATGCGATCCAGCTCGCCGGTGCTGACGCCCGGTTTAACGAAAGGCTCA
Organism: Rahnella aceris; assembly: GCF_011684115.1. Lineage (NCBI taxonomy): Bacteria > Pseudomonadati > Pseudomonadota > Gammaproteobacteria > Enterobacterales > Yersiniaceae > Rahnella > Rahnella aceris. Next base: position 138,805 of record NZ_JAADJV010000006.1, read on the forward strand.
ATGATTTCCAGCACTTCCGCGGCCAGACGGCCAGCAACGCGCATTTTTTCGATGTCTTCAGGGGTTTTGATTGAAATAGCCATGTGTTGTCCTGCGGGTTCTGTGCATCAGGTGTGCTTTATTTCTACACCGATGTCGTCAATAATTAGCTGTGGCTTATGGTATCAGCCCTGATATTTGCTGCCAAACTATCATTTCCCGGGAAGCAATCCGGTGAACAAAAGTTGCTGCCGGGCCGTTATTTATGGTATAAAGCGCGCCGGCAATCCGCTCTGGGTCTTACGACTCTGAGGGATTAAAGCCAAAATCACTCATTGTGTACTTATTAACGTAAGTAATAACACACACGTATCGACACATACGCCGGGGTGCCTTGGGAATTCGTTCTGCAGGGTCGGTTGTATGGGATACGTGGAGGCATAACCCCAACTACTTAATAGAGGTTTTATCATGGCAACTGTTTCCATGCGCGACATGCTCAAGGCCGGTGTTCACTTCGGTCACCAAACCCGTTACTGGAACCCGAAAATGAAGCCATTCATCTTCGGCGCTCGTAACAAGGTTCACATCATCAACCTTGAGAAAACTGTTCCAATGTTCAACGAAGCTCTGGCTGAGTTGCAGAAGATCTCCTCCCGTAAAGGTAAGATCCTGTTCGTTGGTACTAAACGCGCAGCAAGCGAAGCGGTAAAAGAAGCTGCACACAACTGCGACCAGTTCTTCGTGAACCATCGCTGGTTGGGCGGCATGCTGACTAACTGGAAAACAGTTCGTCAGTCCATCAAACGTTTGAAAGATCTGGAAATTCAGTCTCAGGACGGCACCTTCGAGAAGCTGACCAAGAAAGAGGCGCTGATGCGTACTCGTGAACTGGCTAAGCTGGAAAACAGCCTGGGTGGTATCAAGGATATGGGTGGTCTTCCTGATGCTCTGTTCGTTATCGATGCTGATCACGAACACATTGCAATCAAAGAAGCTAACAACCTGGGTATCCCGGTATTCTCCATTGTTGATACCAACTCCGATCCGGATGGCGTTGACTTTGTTATCCCAGGTAACGATGACGCAATCCGTGCAGTAAATCTGTACCTGAGCGCTGTTGCTGCCACTGTTCGTGAAGGCCGTTCGCAAGATCTGGCTGTTCAGGCAGAAGAAAGCTTCGTAGAAGCTGAATAATAAGGCAAGCTCAGCAGAGCCCTTATTAACCAGGTATTGAAATATGTTGGTTAGGGGGCCTTTATTGGCCCCCTTTGCTTATCTTAAATGCGAGAAATATCTCACCGCAAAAACCCTTTTTGCACTGAGATAATCGAGGAAAATACAATGGCTGATATTACCGCTGCCCTGGTAAAAGAACTGCGCGAACGTACTGGCGCTGGCATGATGGATTGTAAGAAAGCTCTGGTTGAAGCTAACGGCGACATCGAGCTGGCAATTGAAAACATGCGTAAATCTGGCGCGATCAAAGCGGCGAAAAAAGCAGGCAACGTAGCTGCTGACGGCGTGATCAAAACCAAAATCGAAGGTAACTTCGGCGTGATTCTGGAAGTTAACTGCCAGACTGACTTCGTGGCTAAAGATGCTGGTTTCCAGGCTTTCGCTGACAAAGTACTGGACGCTGCTGTTGCAGGTAAAGTGACTGACGTTGAAGTCCTGAAAGCTCAGTTCGAAGAAGAACGTATTCAGCTGGTTGCTAAAATCGGTGAGAACATCAACATTCGCCGCGTTCAAATCCTTGAAGGCGACGTGTTGGGCAGCTACCTGCACGGCGCTCGTATCGGCGTTCTGATTGCTGCTAAAGGCGCTGATGAAGAACTGGTTAAGCAAATTGCTATGCACGTTGCAGCAAGCAAACCAGAATTCGTTAAGCCTGAAGATGTGTCTGCCGAAGTGGTAGAAAAAGAGTACCAGGTTCAGCTGGACATCGCGATGCAGTCTGGCAAGCCAAAAGAGATTGCAGAGAAAATGGTTGAAGGCCGCATGAAGAAATTCACCGGCGAAGTTTCTCTGACTGGTCAGCCTTTCGTTATCGACCCAAGCAAAACTGTGGGTCAGGTTCTGAAAGAACATAGCGCTGACGTGACTAACTTCATCCGCTTCGAAGTGGGCGAAGGTATCGAGAAAGTTGAGACTGACTTTGCTGCTGAAGTTGCAGCAATGACTAAACAGTCTTAATCAGTATCTGATACACCCTAAAATGGAACCGCTGCGAAAGGGCGGTTCCGTTTTATCCAGCCCCAAATTCCTATTACATTGTGCGTGAATGTCATTCAGACAGCGCTATGATGTAAAGACTGACTATCCATTAAGACACATTGCTTCTAGGACAGACACCATGGCTACCAATGCGAAACCCGTTTATCAACGTATCCTGCTCAAACTCAGTGGCGAAGCCCTGCAGGGTAGTGAAGGTTTTGGTATCGACGCGAGTGTATTAGATCGCATGGCTCAGGAAGTAAAAGAGCTGGTCGAACTCGGCATTCAGGTAGGTGTTGTGATCGGCGGCGGTAACTTGTTCCGTGGCGCGGGTCTGGCACAGGCGGGCATGAATCGTGTTGTAGGCGACCATATGGGTATGCTGGCGACTGTCATGAATGGCCTGGCAATGCGTGATGCATTACACCGCGCCTATGTTAACGCACGCCTGATGTCTGCAATCCCTTTGAACGGTGTTTGTGATAATTACAGCTGGGCAGAAGCCATCAGCTTGCTGCGTCATAACCGTGTGGTGATTTTCTCCGCCGGTACCGGCAATCCTTTCTTTACCACTGACTCAGCAGCGTGTCTGCGCGGGATCGAAATCGAAGCTGATGTGGTATTAAAAGCGACCAAAGTTGACGGCGTATATTCTGCCGACCCGGTGAAAAATCCGGAAGCGACACTCTACGAAACACTGACCTATCAGGAAGTGTTGGAACAGGAATTGAAAGTGATGGATCTGGCGGCCTTCACGCTGGCCCGCGATCACAATCTGCCAATTCGCGTTTTCAACATGAATAAGCCTGGTGCACTGCGTCGCGTGGTGATGGGTGAAAATGAAGGAACGCTGATTTCTAAAGCGGAGTGATCCTTCACAATTGAACATTACGTTCAGCCAGCCTCTGCTGGCATGAGTATTCACGGACTATACTGATGTTATGGTCTGCCAGGTAATCAGCTTTCAAAGGTTCACAACGTGATTAACGAAATCAAAAAAGACGCTGAAATTCGCATGGAAAAATGCGTTGAATCATTCAAAACGCATATCAGCAAAATCCGTACCGGCCGTGCATCTCCGGGCATCCTGGATGGCATCATGGTGGAATACTACGGTTCAGCAACGCCTCTGCGTCAGCTGGCACAGGTGACGGTGGAAGATTCCCGTACTCTGGCAATCTCTGTTTTTGACCGCTCTATCAGCGCTGCTGTTGAAAAAGCGATCATGACCTCTGATTTGGGTCTGAACCCGTCTTCTGCAGGCGCGACAATTCGTGTTCCATTGCCAGCGCTGACCGAAGAACGTCGTAAAGACTTGATCAAAGTGGTGCGTGGCGAAGCAGAGCAGGGCCGTGTCTCTGTCCGTAACGTCCGCCGCGATGCGAACGATAAAACCAAAGCACTGTTGAAAGATAAAGAAATCAGCGAAGACGAAGATCGCCGTTCCCAGGACGATATTCAGAAACTGACTGATATTTTCATCAAGAAAATCGACGTTGCTCTGAGCGAGAAAGAAGCCGAGTTAATGGAGTTCTAATCCGGCTTGAATTTCTTCCAAAGCGCCGCAATTGCGGCGCTTTGTCTTTTATCGGGCTTTAAATTTTTTACCTGTTCGAACAATCTCATGGACAAGCCAGATAAGAGGTTTCAGACTGTGCACTTTCCGAATTTACGAGCGCTATCCCGGGCATTTTCATGAAACAAATGACTATTCTTGGTTCGACAGGGTCTGTCGGCACCAGCACGCTTTCCGTTGTCCGGTCTAACCCTGACGATTTCGCCGTTAAAGCACTGGTTGCAGGGCGCAATGTTGACGTTATGGCGCAGCAGTGTCTTGAGTTTCACCCTGCCTATGCTTCGATGGCGGATGAATCTTCTGCCCGTGCGCTGAGAGCCATTCTGGCTGAACAGGGAAGCCGTACCGAGGTGCTTTCCGGACCCGATGCGGCGACTGAACTGGCCGCTCTTGATGATGTGGATCAGGTGATGTCGGCTATCGTGGGGGCTGCGGGCTTGTTACCGACACTCGCTGCTGTCCGCGCCGGTAAAAAGGTACTTCTGGCTAACAAAGAATCGCTGGTGACCTGCGGGCGCATTTTTATGGACGCTGTCCGCCATAGTCAGTCTCAGCTATTGCCTATCGACAGTGAACATAACGCTATTTTCCAGAGTTTGCCTGAATCCATTCAAAAACAGCTGGGATATGCTTCCCTCGAAAGCCACGGGATCTCCCGCATTATTTTAACCGGATCCGGTGGCCCGTTCCGCGAACTGCCGTTGGATAAATTTCGCGATGTCACTCCTGATCAGGCTTGCGCGCATCCCAACTGGTCGATGGGGCGTAAAATTTCCGTCGACTCGGCAACCATGATGAATAAAGGGCTGGAGTATATTGAAGCCCGCTGGTTGTTTAATGCCTCTGCTGCTGAGATGGAAGTGATTATCCATCCGCAATCCGTGATCCATTCCATGGTGCGTTATTGCGATGGCAGCGTGCTGGCTCAACTTGGCTCGCCGGATATGCGTACCCCAATTGCGCATGCCATGGCATATCCGCACAGAGTCAGAACTGACGTCGAAGCGTTGGATTTTTGTAAAATGGGTGCGATGACTTTCAGTGCACCGGATTACGCACGTTATCCTTGTTTGCAATTGGCTATCGAAGCCAGCAACACCGGGCAGGCAGCGACGACGGCACTGAATGCCGCGAATGAAATTTCGGTGGCCGCGTTCCTCAATGGTGAGATTCGTTTTACTGACATTGCTGGCCTGAATCGTCAGGTGATGGAGCAGTTAGTGAGCGCTGAACCTGATTCTGTTGAGGAAGTGTTGGAGATCGACGCGCAGGCGAGAGCCAGTGCACGTGAGAAACTTCATACATTTGCGCTATAAGGCTGTTTTTGTACTTATGCAGCAGTTTGTTAGCATCACATTGAAATGGTATAGTCTGCGCCACACTGACAGTAGATTTGGCTTTTCAGGGCCTGAGTGTTAAAGGTGGAATCGGTGATCTGTCAGTGTAAGCCGTGCCTGCAAGGGGGACACGGCTTTTTTGCGCGTGTAGTCGCACCAGCGACAGAAAGGTGTGCCGCCAGCTAACTGTTGTGGCGTCGTCAGCCAGAAGAATGTTATGCCAGCCAGAAAGCCGCTGTGTTCTGATAAAAGGAAATGAGTACGCGTTATGTCCCTCGAAAATCAACAGATGTCTGATATGTATTGCTCTCAACCTCGCCATGTTGCCATTATCATGGACGGTAACGGACGCTGGGCAAAACGTCAGGGGAAAATGAGGGTATTCGGTCATAAAGCAGGAGTGAAGTCGGTGCGCAAAGCGGTAAGTTTTGCTGCCAGTCATCACCTTGATGCACTCACGCTTTATGCCTTTAGTAGTGAAAACTGGAATCGTCCGGCCCAGGAAGTCTCCGCATTGATGGAGTTGTTCGTCCGTGCATTAGACAGTGAAGTCAAAAGCTTGCATAAACATAATGTCAGGCTTCGGGTCATTGGCGACGTCAGTCGCTTTAGTGCTCGTCTGCAGGAACGCATTCGTCGTTCAGAAACAATGACTCAAAATAACGACGGTCTTACCCTGAACATTGCCGCGAATTACGGTGGCCGATGGGATATTATTCAAGGCGTTAAGACTCTGGCGGGTCAGGTTGAAGCCGGCACGCTGCGGGCAGAACAGATTACAGAAGAATTGCTGAATTCAGCGGTCTGTATGAGCGAACTGGCCCCCGTCGATTTGGTGATCAGAACCGGTGGGGAACATAGGATCAGTAACTTTTTGCTGTGGCAAATTGCCTACGCGGAGCTCTACTTTACCGATGTCCTCTGGCCTGATTTTGATGAAAATACCTTTGAAGGTGCGCTGACTGCTTTTGCACAACGCGAGCGCCGCTTCGGGGGGACTACACCTATCGGCGCCAATGCGTCCTAGGGAGAACATTTGCTGAAGTATCGCATTATCACAGCTCTGATTTTAATACCGATTGTTATTGCAGCACTCTTTTTATTACCGCCTGTCGGTTTTGCCATCGTGACGTTAGTTGTGTGCATGCTGGCAGCGTGGGAGTGGGGGCAACTGGCCGGTTTTGCAAGCCGTAATCAGCGCATCTGGCTGGCTATATTATGTGGTTTCCTGCTGGCAGCGATGATGTTGAGCATACCTGCTTACCAGCAAAGCGTGCATCTGTTGCAAGTCGGAGGCTCATTATGGGCTGCGCTTGCGTGGTGGTGTCTGGCATTGGTGCTGGTGGTTGGATATCCTGCTTCGGCAGCCTTCTGGCGCCATTCCCGTGTGCTGCGCTTAGTCTTTGGCATACTGACTATTGTGCCGTTTTTCTGGGGTATGGTCGCACTGCGCCAATACGGTTATGCAGAAAATCATCATACTGGCGCATGGTGGTTGTTATATGTGATGCTACTGGTCTGGGGGGCAGACTCCGGCGCTTACCTGTTTGGTAAATTATTTGGTAAGCATAAACTGGCGCCTAAAGTATCCCCGGGGAAAACCTGGGAAGGGTTTGCTGGCGGTCTTCTGACTTCAGCCCTCATAGCCTGGTTATTTGGCCGCTATGCACCACTTGATGTGGTACCGTCGACCTTATTGATTTGTTCCGTTGTTGCCGCGCTGGCTTCTGTGCTGGGCGACCTGACGGAAAGTATGTTCAAACGCGAGGCAGGGATCAAAGACAGTGGTCATATGATCCCTGGTCACGGCGGAATACTGGATCGTATCGACAGCCTGACGGCTGCGGTGCCTGTATTCGCCTGTCTGATGCTGTTAGTGTATTAATCCGTCTGTGACGGTGAAGTTTCCTAAGGAATAGTTAGACATATGATGAACATACTCTGGAGCCTGGCCGCCTTTATCGTCGCATTGGGGGTGCTTATCACCGTGCACGAGTTCGGCCATTTCTGGGTTGCTCGTCGTTGTGGTGTGCGTGTCGAACGTTTTTCTGTCGGTTTTGGACGCGCGCTATGGCGCCGGACTGACCGTCAGGGAACAGAGTATGTTCTGGCCATCATTCCTCTCGGAGGCTACGTTAAGATGCTCGACGAGCGCGTCGAGGCTGTAGCGCCTGAATTCCGCCACCAATCTTTCAATAACAAAAAAATCTGGCAGCGCGCTGCTATCATCAGCGCCGGGCCGATCGCCAATTTCATTTTTGCTGTTTTTGCTTACTGGCTGATCTTCGTCATCGGCGTGCCGAGCGTGCGTCCTGTCGTGGCAAATGTCACTGCAAATTCAATTGCCGCACAATCCAATATTTCACCCGGAATGGAACTAAAATCTGTTGCGGGTATCGAAACGCCTGATTGGGATTCAGTTCGTATGGCGTTAGTCGGCGAAATTGGTGATGATCAAACGACGGTTGATGTGGCGCAATTTGGCTCGTCCCAGGTCGTTGAGAAAACTCTGGATTTGCGTCAATGGCAGTTTGATCCTGAAAAGCAGGATCCGGTGGTGTCTCTGGGGATGATTCCCAGAGGGCCGCAGATAGAATCTGTTCTGCAGGAGGTGCAGCCAGATTCAGCCGCGCAAAAGGCGGGTTTGCAAGCCGGGGACAGGATCGTTAAAGTCGATGGTCAGATTCTGGAAAGCTGGCAGTCGTTTGTCATACAGGTACGTGACAATCCGGGTAAACCAATTGCACTGGAAGTTGAGCGGGCGGGGAATCCCGTCGCGTTAACGCTGACGCCGGACACGAAGTCCGCAGGTAAAGGCAAGATACAGGGTTTTGCTGGTGTGGTACCGAAAGTGATACCGCTGCCTGATGAATATAAAACAATCCGTCAGTATGGCCCGTTTGTGGCGTTTTATGAGGCCGGGGATAAAACCTGGCAACTGATGAAACTCACAGTGAGCATGCTGGGTAAGTTAATTACCGGAGATGTGAAGCTGAACAATCTGAGTGGCCCAATATCCATCGCACAGGGCGCAGGAATGTCAGCTGAATATGGTTTGGTGTCTTACCTCACGTTTTTGGCACTCATTAGTGTCAATCTGGGGATCATCAACCTCTTCCCATTACCGGTATTAGATGGTGGACACCTGCTGTTTCTCGCAATAGAAAAGCTTAAAGGTGGGCCAGTTTCCGAGCGAGTTCAGGACTTCAGTTACCGCATTGGTTCAGTTTTGCTGGTGTTGTTGATGGGGCTTGCACTTTTCAATGATTTCTCCCGTCTTTAAGGCCGGAGATTAGGTTAGGAAGAACGCATAACAACGATGGCGATCAAAAAGTTGCTCATAGCGTCGCTGCTGTTTGGCAGCGCCACCGTATACGGTGCAGACGGTTTCGTAGTGAAAGATATTCATTTCGAAGGCCTGCAGCGAGTTGCCGTCGGTGCGGCGTTACTCAATATGCCGGTTCGCGTCGGTGATACGGTGACTGACGATGATATCAGTAATACCATTCGTGCATTGTTTGCCACTGGCAACTTCGAGGATGTTCGTGTCCTGCGCGATGGAAATTCTCTGATTGTTCAGGTCAAAGAACGTCCAACTATTGCCAGCATTACTTTCTCCGGTAACAAATCGGTGAAAGATGACATGCTGAAGCAAAACCTGGAGGCCTCTGGCGTCCGTGTTGGCGAAGCCCTTGACCGTACAACCATCGGCAGCATCGAGAAAGGTCTCGAAGACTTCTATTACAGCGTCGGTAAATACAGTGCATCGGTAAAAGCGGTTGTGACCCCTTTGCCACGTAACCGTGTTGATCTGAAGCTGGTCTTCACCGAAGGTGTTTCTGCCAAAATTCAGCAGATCAACATTGTTGGTAACCATGCCTTTACGACCGATGATCTGATTTCACGCTTCCAGCTGCGTGATGAAGTGCCATGGTGGAACGTGGTCGGTGACCGTAAATATCAGAAACAAAAACTCGCGGGTGACCTTGAAACCCTGCGTAGTTTCTATCTGGATCGCGGTTATGCCCGTTTCAACATTGATTCGACTCAGGTCAGCCTGACGCCGGACAAAAAAGGCATCTACATTACGCTGAACATCACAGAAGGTGAGCAATACAAACTTTCTGGCGTTGAAGTGACTGGCAGCATGGCGGGTCACTCAGCAGAAGTTCAAAGCCTGACTAAAATTGATAAAGGCGAACTGTATAACGGCGCCAAAGTCACCAAAATGGAAAACGACATCAAGCAGATGCTGGGTCGTTATGGCTATGCCTATCCGCGTGTGACTACACAGCCAGAAATTAATGATGCAGACAAGACCGTCAAACTGCATATCAACGTTGATGCGGGGAACCGTTTCTATGTACGTCATATCCGTTTTGAAGGTAATGACACCAGTAAGGACAGCGTACTGCGCCGTGAAATGCGTCAGATGGAAGGTGCCTGGTTGGGCAACGATCTGGTCGATAAAGGTAAAGAGCGTCTGAACCGTCTGGGTTATTTCGAAACGGTTGATGTTGATACGCAGCGTGTTCCAGGTTCGCCTGATCAGGTTGATGTTGTCTACAAAGTGAAAGAACGTAACACCGGTAGCTTCAACTTTGGTGTGGGTTACGGTACTGAGAGTGGTGTCAGCTTCCAGGTGGGTGTCCAGCAGGATAACTGGCTGGGTACGGGTAATTCTGTTGGCATCAGCGGTACTAAAAACGATTACCAGACATATGCAGAATTCACTATCACTGACCCTTACTTCACCGTTGATGGCGTAAGTCTGGGTGGTCGTATCTTCTATAACGACTTCAAAGCTGATGATGCGGACCTGTCCAGCTATACCAACAGAAGTTATGGTATTGGCGGTAATCTTGGTTTCCCAATCAATGAAAATAACTCATTGCGCCTGGGTCTGGATTACGTACACAACGATCTGTCCAATATGGAACCACAGATCGCTATGTTCCGTTATCTGAACTCTGTTGGGCTGAAACCGCCGGTGACCACCAGTGACAATGCTGATGCTGACTTTAGTGCGAATGATTTCTTCGCCAACCTCGGCTGGGGTTATAACAATCTCGACCGTGGCTACTTCCCGACATCTGGGACGAAAGCCAGTCTGAACGGTAAAGTAACCGTTCCGGGTTCTGATAACGAATATTATAAAATTACATTTGATTCAACCAGTTATATGCCGCTAAATCAGGATCGTGACTGGGTGCTGATGGGCCGTGCGCGTGCAGGTTACGCAGACGGTCTTGGCGGTAAAGAAGTGCCGTTCTACGACAACTTCTATGCCGGTGGTTCAAGCAGTGTTCGTGGTTTCCAGTCGAACACCATTGGTCCAAAAGCGGCATACTACAAATGTACTACGGCTAACACATCTTACAGCGGCTGTCCGATTGATAACTCAAACGACGCAGTTGGCGGTAACGCAATGGCAGTATTGAGTGCTGAACTGATTGTTCCGACTCCATTTGTTAGCGAGAAATACGCTAACTCATTGCGTACTTCCCTGTTCGTGGACAGCGGTACTGTTTGGGATACAGGTTGGGAAAACACCCCGCAGACTATTGCGGCAGGCGTTCCTGATTACAGTAAACCAGGTAACATTCGTGTTTCTTCGGGTCTTGCGTTGCAGTGGATGTCTCCACTTGGACCATTGGTCTTCTCCTACGCACAACCGGTCAAGAAATATGAAGGCGATAAGGCAGAACAGTTCCAGTTTAACATTGGTAAAACCTGGTAACGTTCTGTCCGGGCAGAAGTTGTCCAGCAGAATCGCAATGGCCTGATGATAAATCTCATACACGGGTTTCGGCCCGTGTATTGTTTTCATGTCAGGTGTTTTGTGTAATTTAATGTGCCATATGGCACAACGGGTGATGGAAGGAGTTTATAGTGAAAAAGTGGTTATATGCCGCAGGCCTCGGTTTAGTTATGGCTTCTTCAGCTAGCGTTCAGGCTGCTGATAAAATTGCTATCGTTAACGTAGCAAGTATTTTCCAACAAATGCCTGCTCGTGAAGCTGTAGCAAAACAGCTGGAAAACGAGTTCAAAAGCCGTGCGACAGATTTGCAATCTCAGGAACGTGATCTGCAAACCAAAATGCAACGTCTGCAACGCGATGGCTCTACAATGAAAGCCAGCGACCGTTCTAAACTTGAAAAAGACGTAATGGCTCAGCGTGAAGCATTCTCTGCAAAAGCGCAGCAATTCGACCAGGACAACCGTCGTCGTCAGGGCGAAGAGCGCAACAAAATCCTGAGCCGTATTCAGGACGCTGTGAAAACTGTAGCAAGTAAAGAAGGTTATGACGTTGTTATCGATGCTAATGCCATTGCATATGCTGACAATAGCAAAGACATTACTGCTGATGTGCTGAAACAGGTTAAATAAACATGTCTTCAATTCGACTGGCTGATCTCGCACAGCAGTTGGATGCACAATTGCACGGTGATGGCGAAATTGCCATCACCGGCGTTGCTTCAATGCATTCCGCACACTCTGAGCAAATCACGTTTTTATCAAACAGCCGTTACCGTGAACAGTTGGCTTCCTGCAATGCAGGCGCCGTAGTGTTGACCGAAGCGGATCTGCCATTTTGCCCTACAGCGGCATTAGTGGTTAAAAACCCTTACCTGACGTATGCGCGGATGGCGCAATTGCTGGATACCACGCCAGCACCGGCAGTGGATATCGCGGCGAGTGCGGTGATTTCAGACAGTGCAACATTAGGTAAGAATGTCTCGGTTGGCGCAAATGCAGTCATCGAATCAGGCGTTGTATTGGGTGACAATGTTGTCATCGGTGCAGGCTGTTTTATCGGTAAAGAGGCAAAAATAGGCGCTGGCACACGGTTGTGGGCCAATGTTTCTATTTATCACCGCGTTGAAATCGGCGAGCAGTGCTTGATTCAGTCAGGTACTGTGATCGGCGCTGATGGTTTTGGTTATGCCAATGATCGTGGTAATTGGGTTAAAATCCCACAGTTAGGTACTGTCATTATCGGTGACCGTGTTGAAATCGGTGCCTGTACCACGATTGACCGTGGCGCACTGGATGACACTATCATTAGCAATGGCGTCATCATTGATAACCAATGTCAGATTGCACACAACGTCGTGATTGGAGACAATACGGCGGTCGCTGGCGGTGTTATTATGGCCGGTAGTCTGAAAATTGGACGCTACTGCCAGATCGGCGGAGCCAGTGTTATCAATGGTCACATGGAAATCTGTGATCAGGCCGTAGTGACGGGAATGGGAATGGTAATGCGACCAATCACTGAACCTGGGGTATACTCCTCCGGTATCCCGTTACAACCGAATAAAGTTTGGCGTAAGACGGCTGCATTGGTAATGAATATCGACGAGATGAATAAACGCCTCAAAGCTGTCGAGCGTAAAATCGAAAAAGATTAATTACCACCTACGGTGCTGCTTTGTGTTCCCTTCGTTGAGTGAACCTGCGACATACGTTCCTATTTGCGGCCTGCCTGATGACCTTCTTTTGGGGTCTGGCAGGCCGTGTTATTGATGCCATCAGTTTTTATAGACAGGAAGAGTATTTTGACTACTGACACTCATACTCTGCATATTGAAGAGATACTGGATTTACTGCCACACCGTTACCCGTTCTTGCTGGTTGATCGCGTGTTGGATTTTGAGAAAGGGAAATTTTTGCGCGCTGTGAAAAACGTTTCTTTTAACGAACCGTTCTTCCAGGGCCATTTCCCGGGTAAACCGATTTTCCCGGGCGTTTTGATTCTGGAAGCAATGGCTCAGGCCACCGGCATTCTGGCATTTAAAAGCGTTGGAAAACTGGAACCTGGCGAATTGTATTATTTTGCAGCAATCGACGATGCACGCTTTAAACGTCCGGTCCTGCCGGGTGACCAGATGGTTCTGGAAGTTGAATTCATTAAAGAGCGTCGTGGCGTTGCTCGTTTCAAAGGTGTCGCGAAAGTCGATGGCGAGATCGCTTGCGAGGCATCAATGATGTGCGCCCGCCGCCGGGAGTCTTAATACATGATTGATAAAACCGCCTTTATTCATCCAAGCGCTATTGTTGAAGACGGTGCTGTTATCGGTGCCAGAGTTCATATCGGTCCTTTCTGCTACGTGGGTTCCCAGGTAGAAATTGGTGAAGGCACCGAGCTTAAATCACACGTAGTTCTTAATGGCGTGACCAAAATTGGTCGCGATAACCGCATCTTTCAGTTCGTTTCCATTGGTGAAATTAACCAGGATCTGAAATATGCCGGTGAACCAACACGCGTTGAGGTCGGCGATCGCAACAATATTCGTGAGAGCGTTACCATTCATCGTGGTACCGTTCAGGGCGGTGGTCTGACAAAAGTGGGTAGTGATAACCTGTTGATGGTTAACGCACATATTGCCCACGATTGTGTCATTGGGAATCGCTGTATTCTGGCGAACAACGCGACCCTCGGTGGTCACGTTGAGGTTGATGATTTCGCGATCATTGGCGGCATGACGGCAGTGCATCAGTTCTGTATTATCGGTGCGCATGTGATGGTGGGTGGATGTTCCGGGGTTGCTCAGGATGTTCCTCCGTTTGTCATTGCGCAAGGTAACCATGCGACACCTTTCGGCATCAATATCGAAGGGCTTAAGCGACGTGGTTTCGAAAAAGCCGATCTGCACGCTATCCGCAATGCTTATAAGTTACTGTACCGCAGCGGTAAAACGCTGGAAGAAGCACAACCGGAAATCGCTGCTATCGCGGCTGAATTCCCGAAAGCTAAACCTTTCAGTGATTTCTTTGACCGCTCAACGCGCGGTATTATTCGCTGATCTGCGCTACGGAAAACAATGCAAAAGCCTGTTCTGACAATTGGCCTGGTGGCCGGTGAAACGTCCGGTGACATTCTTGGCGCCGGGCTGATTCGAGCCTTGAAGAAGCATCATCCTGATGCCCGTTTTGTGGGTGTCGCGGGTCCGCTGATGCAGGCGGAAGGATGCGAAGCCTGGTACGAGATGGAAGAACTGGCGGTTATGGGCGTGGTGGAAGTTCTTGAACGGCTGCCACGCTTGTTGAAAATCCGCAAAGATCTGACCCGTCGTTTTAGCGAACTGAAGCCTGATGTGTTCGTGGGCATTGATGCTCCTGACTTCAACATCACGCTTGAAGGTCGTTTGAAGCAGCGCGGTCTGCGTACTATTCACTATGTCAGCCCGTCTGTCTGGGCCTGGCGTCAAAAACGTGTTTTCAAAATCGGCAAGGCAACGGATCTGGTTTTGGCATTCCTGCCTTTCGAAAAAGCGTTTTATGACAAATTCAATGTTCCCTGTCGTTTCATTGGTCATACGATGGCCGATGCGATGCCGCTGCATCCTGATAAACAGGCTGCACGTTTGTCACTCGGTATTCCTGAAGATGTGCATTGCCTTGCTTTGCTGCCGGGAAGTCGTCACGCTGAAGTGGAAATGCTCAGCGCGGATTTTCTGAAAACAGCTTTGCAGCTACGACAGACTTATCCTGATTTACATGTCGTTGTGCCCCTGGTGAATGCCAAACGTCGCGAGCAGTTTGAACGGATCAAGGCTGAAATAGCCCCTGATCTTCCTGCGCATTTGCTCGATGGGAAAGGTCGGGAAGCGATGATCGCCAGTGATGCCGCTTTACTGGCATCGGGAACGGCAGCGCTGGAATGTATGCTGGCAAAATGCCCGATGGTTGTGGGTTATCGTATGAAGCCTTTCACTTTCTGGCTGGCGGAACGTCTGGTGAAAACGCCGTATGTTTCATTGCCAAATCTGCTGGCACGGCGGGAAATTGTCACCGAATTACTGCAAACCGAATGTGTACCTGACAAACTTTCTGCTGCGTTGCTGCCTTTATTGGCTGGTGGTGAGAAAAGCCGGGAACTGCGTGAGACGTTCCTGGAACTGCATGAAAGTATCCGCCGTGACGCAGACGAACAGGCTGCTCAGGCTGTCATGGAGCTGGCAAAGCGATGAGTGATGTATTTATCTATCCACAAGCTGTCTGTATTGCAGGCGTGGATGAAGTGGGGCGTGGTCCTTTAGTGGGGGCAGTCGTCACCGCTGCTGTGATTCTTGATCCTGCTAACCCGATTGCCGGGCTGGCAGATTCCAAGAAACTCTCTGAAAAGCGCCGTGAGGCGTTATACATCGAAATCAAAGAGAAAGCGCTGGCCTGGAGTCTCGGGCGCGCTGAACCACATGAAATTGATGAACTGAATATTTTGCATGCCACCATGCTGGCAATGCAAAGAGCCGTTGCCGGTTTGTGTATTACGCCTGATATGGTGCTGATTGACGGCAATCGCTGCCCTAAACTTCCGATGGCTTCACAGGCGATAGTGAAAGGGGACAGCAAAGTCGCTGAAATTAGCGCAGCCTCAATTTTGGCTAAAGTCACCCGCGACCGCGAAATGGTTGAACTGGATCTTCAGTTCCCTGAATATGGTTTTGCGAAGCACAAAGGCTATCCGACGCCGGTGCATCTTGAAAGTCTTGCCCGTCTTGGAGCCACTACACACCACCGTCGAAGTTTTTCACCGGTGAAACGCGCGCTCGGACTGGCATAACGCGTCATTTGTTCCTGCCCGTTTTTATTGCTAAAAAAGACGGGCACACAAACCTTTAATTCACTCATTTCTGGACTCTGGATATGGCCGAACCTCGTTTTATTCATCTGCGTGTACATAGCGACTATTCCATGGTGGATGGGCTTGCGAAGGTCGGTCCGCTGGTGAAATGCGCAGCGTCACTCGGCATGCCTGCTCTGGCGATTACCGATTTCACTAACTTGTGCGGACTGGTTAAATTTTACGGTGCGGCACATGGCGCAGGTGTAAAACCGATTATCGGTGCAGACCTGAATGTCCAAAGCGAAATTCTGGGTGATGAACTGGCCCAACTGACTGTTCTGGCGATGAATAATCAGGGTTACCAGAACCTGACATTATTGATTTCCAGAGCATATCAGCGCGGTTACGGCGCAGCCGGGCCGATCGTCGACCTCGAATGGCTGGCAGAACTCAATGAAGGTTTGATCCTGCTGTCCGGCGCGAGAATGGGTGATGTCGGTAAGTTTCTGACCCGCGGAAATGATTTGCAAGTCAGTCAGTGCCTGGATTTCTACCAGCAGTATTTCCCTGATCGCTATTATCTCGAATTGATCCGTACCGGTCGGGCAGAAGAAGAAAACTATCTGCATGCGGCGGTCGCACTGGCGACAGAACGCGGTTTGCCGGTGGTGGCAACCAACGACGTGCGCTTTATGGTGCCGACCGACTTTGATGCCCATGAGATTCGTGTTGCGATCCACGATGGCTTTACACTGGATGATCCTAAACGTCCGCGCAATTACACTTCACAGCAATATATGCGCAGTGAAGATGAAATGTGCGAGCTGTTTGAGGATTTGCCTGAAGCTCTGCAAAACAGCGTGGAAATCGCCAAACGCTGTAATGTCACCATCCGTCTGGGCGAATATTTTCTGCCGCAGTTTCCTACCGGTGATATGACCACTGAAGATTTTCTGGTCGAAAAATCAAAAATCGGGCTGGAAGAGCGCCTTGAGTTTTTATTCCCGGATCCGGAAGTTCGTGCACAAAGACGCCCTGAATATGACGAGCGTCTGGACATCGAACTTAAAGTTATCAACCAGATGGGTTTCCCCGGTTACTTCCTGATCGTAATGGAATTCATCCAGTGGTCGAAAGATAACAGCGTGCCTGTCGGGCCGGGGCGTGGTTCCGGTGCGGGTTCTCTGGTGGCGTATGCCCTGAAAATCACCGATCTGGATCCGCTCGAGTTTGACCTGCTGTTCGAACGTTTCCTTAACCCTGAACGTGTTTCCATGCCCGACTTTGACGTCGACTTCTGCATGGAAAAACGCGACCGGGTTATCGATCACGTTTCAGAAATGTATGGCCGCGAAGCGGTCTCGCAGATCATCACCTTCGGTACCATGGCGGCCAAAGCGGTGATCCGCGATGTGGGGCGTGTTCTGGGCCATCCTTACGGTTTCGTTGACCGCATTTCCAAACTGGTGCCTCCTGATCCGGGGATGACGCTTGAAAAAGCATTTGCCGCTGAGCCGCAGTTGCCAGAGATTTACGAGGCTGACGAAGAAGTTAAGTCGCTGATCGATATGGCGCGTCAGCTGGAAGGTGTAACCCGTAATGCCGGTAAACATGCCGGTGGTGTGGTGATTGCGCCGACCAAAATCACTGATTTCGCGCCGCTTTATTGTGACGCAGAAGGTAATCACCCGGTCACGCAGTTCGATAAAAATGACGTGGAATACGCGGGTCTGGTGAAGTTCGACTTCCTCGGTCTGCGTACGCTGACCATCATCGACTGGGCGCTGGAGATGATCAACGCCCGCCGTGCGAAAGCCGGTGAGGCACCGCTGGATATTGCGGCCATCCCGCTGGATGATAAAAAAAGCTTCGACATGCTGCAACGCTCGGAAACCACGGCGGTATTCCAGCTTGAATCCCGCGGCATGAAAGATTTGATCAAACGTCTGAAGCCCGACAGCTTCGAAGATATGATCGCACTGGTCGCGCTGTTCCGCCCTGGGCCATTGCAGTCCGGCATGGTGGATAACTTTATTGACCGTAAACATGGTCGTGAAGAGATTTCTTATCCGGATATCCAGTGGCAGCATGAATCCCTGAAACCTGTGCTGGAGCCGACATACGGCATCATCCTGTATCAGGAACAGGTTATGCAGATTGCGCAGGTTCTGGCCGGTTACTCGCTGGGTGGTGCAGACATGCTCCGCCGTGCAATGGGTAAGAAAAACCCGGTGGAGATGGCCAAGCAGCGCGGTGGTTTTGAAGAGGGGGCCAAATCTCGGGGTATTGACGGCGAACTGGCGATTAAAATCTTTGACCTGGTAGAGAAATTTGCCGGTTACGGTTTTAACAAATCTCACTCGGCGGCTTACGCTTTAGTCTCGTATCAGACGCTGTGGCTGAAAGCGCACTATCCTGCGGAGTTCATGGCGGCGGTAATGACGGCTGATATGGATAACACCGAGAAAGTGGTCGGGCTGGTGGATGAATGCTGGCGTATGGGGCTGAAGATTTTACCGCCTGATATCAACAGCGGTCTGTATCATTTCCACGTGAATGATGAAGGCGAAATTGTTTACGGCATCGGCGCGATTAAAGGCGTGGGTGAAGGTCCGATTGAAGCCATTATTGAAGCGCGTAACGAAGGCGGCTATTTCAAAGAACTGTTTGATCTCTGCGCGCGTGCTGACGTCAAAAAACTGAACAAACGTATTCTCGAGAAGCTGATCATGTCCGGGGCGTTTGACCGCCTGGGACCACACCGTGCCGCGTTGATGAGTTCCCTAAGCGACGCATTGAAAGCCGCTGATCAACATGCCAAAGCCGAGGCGATTGGTCAGGTTGATATGTTTGGTGTGCTTGCAGAAGCACCTGAGCAGGTTGAGAAATCTTACGCGAATGTGATGCCATGGCCGGAACAAACTGTTCTGGATGGCGAACGTGAGACGCTCGGCTTGTATCTGACCGGCCATCCGATCACACAATATTTGAAAGAAATTGAACGTTATGGCGGCGGCCAGCGTTTAAAAGATATGCATCCGACGGAACGGGGCAAAATGACCGTCGCAGTGGGGCTGGTCCTCGCTGCGCGTGTCATGGTCACCAAGCGGGGTAACCGCATTGGGATCTGTACACTTGATGACCGTTCCGGTCGTCTGGAAGTGATGTTGTTCACCGAAGCGTTGGAAAAATTCCAGCATTTATTGGAAAAAGACCGTATCCTTATCGCCACAGGACAGGTCAGCTTTGATGACTTCAGTGGCGGGCTTAAAATGATGGCCCGCGATGTAATGGACATCAGTGAAGCACGGGAAAAATATGCTCGCGGTCTTGCTATCTCGCTGACTGACAGGCAAATTGATGACCAGCTTTTGAACCGTCTCCGCCAATCGTTGGAACCACATCGATCGGGGACGATACCAGTGCATCTGTATTACCAACGAGAAAACGCAAGAGCCCGGCTACGATTCGGGGCGTCATGGCGTGTTACGCCAACGGACAAACTGTTGCTGGATTTGCGAGGCCTGGTCGGTACTGAGCAGGTGGAACTGGAATTTGACTAAAATAGGAATGCTATGAGTCTGAATTTTCTTGATTTTGAACAGCCGATTGCGGAACTGGAAGCGAAAATTGACTCGCTGACTGCAGTCAGCCGTCAAGACGAAAAATTAGATATTAATCTGGACGAAGAAGTTGCACGCTTGCGCGAGAAAAGCGTTGAACTGACCCGTAAGATTTTCTCTGATCTGGGTGCCTGGCAAATTGCCCAACTGGCACGCCATCCTCGTCGTCCTTATACGCTTGATTACATCAAACATATCTTTACCGATTTTGATGAACTGGCGGGTGATCGTGCATTCGCAGACGATAAAGCTATCGTTGGTGGTATTGCTCGTTTGGGCGAACGTGCCGTGATGATCATTGGTCATCAGAAAGGCCGTGAAACGAAAGAGAAAATTCGTCGTAACTTCGGCATGCCCGCCCCGGAAGGGTATCGCAAAGCGCTACGTCTGATGGAAATGGCTGAGCGTTTCAAACTGCCAATCATCACCTTCATCGACACACCGGGCGCTTATCCGGGCGTGGGCGCTGAAGAACGTGGTCAGTCTGAAGCGATCGCCCGTAACCTGCGCGAAATGTCCCGTCTGAATGTCCCGGTTATCTGCACCGTGATCGGTGAAGGTGGTTCAGGTGGTGCACTGGCGATTGGTGTGGGTGATAAAGTTAATATGCTGCAATACAGCACCTATTCGGTTATTTCGCCGGAAGGTTGTGCATCAATTCTGTGGAAGAGTGCGGATAAAGCCCCTCTGGCCGCGGAAGCGATGGGCATCATTGCACCGCGTCTGAAAGAGCTGAAACTGATCGACTCTGTGATCCCTGAGCCTTTGGGTGGCGCTCACCGTAACGTAGAAGCGATGGCTGCTTCTCTGCGTGCACAACTTGAAGCTGATCTGAGCGATCTGGATGTGTTGAGTACGGAAGAGCTGCGTAACCGTCGTTATCAGCGTCTGATGACTTACGGCTACTGCTGATCCTGAACGTGATTTTCGAAAGGCCACGCATTGCGTGGCCTTTTTTATTGTCCGTTTTCATCTATCCATCTTTCCAGCATTCTTAAATTTCCCCATTTCACTTTAAACTCAACGGTAAAGGGTACCCAGCAGGCACTAACCGTGTTTCTATAAATACCTTAGAAAATAAATAACAGAAGGATTTGTCAGATGAATATTATCGCTATCATGCGCCCGGAAGGGGCTTACTACAAAGACGAGCCGATCCGTGAACTGGATAGCGCGCTGACGCTTCTCGGATTTCAGGTCATTTATCCGCGCGATCGCGCGGATCTGCTCAAACTCATCGAAAATAATGCCCGCATTTGCGGCGCTATTTTCGACTGGGATCAGCATAGCGAAGAGCTGTGTACAGCCATTAATGAGCTGAATGAATATCTGCCGCTTTACGCTTTCATCAATACGCATTCGACGCTGGACGTCGACGTTAATGAAATGCGCATGGTGCTCTATTTCTTTGAATACGCACTGAGTGCGGCGGAGGATATTGCCAAACGCATCCGCCAGTACACCGATGAATACATCGATACCATTACGCCGCCGCTGACTAAAGCGTTGTTCACCTACGTAGAAGAAGGAAAGTACACTTTCTGTACGCCGGGGCATATGGCCGGTACGGCGTTTTTAAAAAGCCCGGTAGGGACGTTGTTCTATGATTTTTTCGGGGCCAAAACGTTGAAAGCCGATGTGTCGATTTCTGTGACAGAACTTGGTTCCCTGTTGGATCACACTGGTCCGCATCTAGAGGCGGAGGAATATATCGCCCGTACTTTCGGCGCCGAGCAAAGTTATATCGTCACTAATGGCACCTCGACGGCCAATAAAATTGTCGGAATGTATGCGGCACCGGCAGGGAGTACGGTGCTGATTGACCGCAACTGTCATAAATCGCTCGCCCATCTGATGATGATGACCAATATTGTGCCGGTCTATTTGCGTCCCAATCGCAACGCGTATGGCATTCTTGGCGGGATTCCTAAGCATGAATTCACCCGCGAAAGCATCGAAGAGAAAATTGCACAGACAGAGAATGCTACCTGGCCAGTGCACGCAGTGATCACTAACTCGACTTACGACGGCTTGCTGTACAACACGGATTACATCAAAAACACACTGGATGTTCCGTCGATTCATTTCGATTCTGCATGGGTGCCATACACTAATTTCCATCCGATTTATGACGGTAAAAGCGGAATGAGCGGCGAGCGCATTCCCGGAAAAGTCATTTACGAAACGCAATCAACGCACAAACTACTGGCAGCTTTCTCTCAGGCATCGATGATTCACATTAAGGGTGATTACAACGAAAGTACCTTTAATGAAGCCTATATGATGCACACCACAACATCGCCAAATTACGGCATTGTGGCTTCTGCAGAAACTGCCGCGGCGATGTTGCGCGGTAACCCCGGACGGCGTCTCATTAACCGCTCGGTTGAACGCGCGCTGCATTTCCGTAAGGAGATACAGCGGTTGCGGGAAGAAACCGAGGGCTGGTTCTTTGATATCTGGCAGCCTGAATATATTGATGAAGCCGAGTGCTGGCCGCTGAACCCCGATCAAAACTGGCACGGTTTTGCCAACGCCGATACCGATCATATGTATCTTGATCCGATCAAAGTGACGATCCTGACACCCGGAATGGATGAAACGGGTAAGCTGGAAGAACAGGGGATCCCGGCGGCGTTAGTGGCGAAATTCCTCGATGAGCGCGGTGTGGTGGTAGAAAAAACCGGTCCGTACAATCTGCTTTTCCTGTTCAGTATCGGCATTGATAAAACCAAATCCATGAGTCTGATGCGTGGCCTGACTGATTTTAAGCGCAGTTATGATCTCAATTTGCGGGTCAAGAATATGCTGCCTGATCTGTATGCGGAAGATCCTGATTTTTATCGCAATATGCGGATTCAGGATCTGGCGCAGGGGATCCACAAACTGATCGTTCGTCACGACCTGCCGCGTTTAATGTTGGAAGCATTTGATGTGCTGCCGGAAATGAAAATGACGCCGTACGAAATGTTCCAGCATCAGGTACGCGGACATATTGATGAATGCGACATTGATGAACTGGTCGGCAAAGTGTCTGCCAACATGATCCTGCCTTATCCGCCGGGTGTACCTGTGGTGATGCCGGGCGAGATGATCACGGAAGAAAGTCGGGCTGTGCTCGATTTCCTGATTATGCTTTGTTCAATAGGCGAGCGTTACCCTGGTTTTGAAACTGATATTCATGGAACGCGGCTCACAGAAGACGGGCGCTATCTGGTGAAGGTCTTAAAACTTCCGGAAGCGGGCTAGCAAACTGCCCTCTTTAGGAGGGCTTTTTATTGACGTGTTTGGCCGCCCTGAGTAACGTGCAGGTCAGAAATCAACAGGACATGACTATGCTTAATCTCCGCCAGATCCACCATATCGCCATCATTGGCTCTGATTATCAGGCCAGCAAACACTTCTACTGTGACATTCTCGGGTTCACGTTACTGGGGGAGTTTTACCGTGAGGAACGCGATTCCTGGAAAGCTGACCTGGCGCTTAATGGTCATTACACCATTGAATTATTCAGCTTTCCGCAACCGCCAGCCCGGCCAAGTCGTCCTGAGGCGTGCGGATTACGCCATCTGGCGTTCAGCGTTGAAGATATCGCACAGTCCATTTCCGCCCTCACTGAAGCCGGCATTGTCTGCGAACCGGTAAGAATTGATCCTTACACCGGCAAAAAATTTACTTTCTTCAACGATCCGGATGGCTTGCCGCTGGAACTGTACGAATCCTGATTATCCTATGAGTTCAAAACTGGCCGTGACATTTCTTTCAAAACATCTGCTCAATAAAATCGGTGATGCACGAAGACTTTGCGTTGCGTTCAGCGGTGGACTGGATTCTTCCGTACTGCTGGCCGGACTGGCTGAGTTACGCGACAAAGCGTTGCCGGATATCGAACTGCGTGCATTGCATATCCACCATGGACTAAGCCAGTTTGCAGATGACTGGGTCGCACACTGCCAGACGTTTTGTCAGCAGCGAGATATCCCTTTCTCTGTCGCTAAAGTGCAGGTAGATGCACAGGAAGGTGGGATTGAAGCGGCGGCACGAACGGCACGTTATCAGGCATTTGCTGAAAGTCTGACTGCTGGTGAAGTGTTACTGACAGCACAACACCTGAATGACCAATGTGAAACTTTCATGCTGGCGCTTAAACGTGGAAGCGGACCTGCCGGTCTCTCGGCGATGAGCGGGGACAGTTCAATACACGGTTATCGCTTGTTAAGGCCTTTTCTGGAGCTCAGCCGTGAGCAGCTTGAAGAATACGCGAAGCAGTTAAAGCTCAGCTGGATTGAAGATGACAGTAACCGGGATGCCCGCTTTGATCGCAATTTTCTGCGACTGGATATTTTTCCCGCACTTTACCAGCGCTGGCCGCACTTTGCGCAAGCCACAGCCCGCAGCGCATCACTTTGCGCAGAGCAGGAGACGCTGCTGGATGAGTTGCTCAGTGAGTCTCTCACTTCATTGACCGATGAGCAGGGCAGTCTGTCGGTTGAGAGGCTGAAGGCGTTTTCAGCCGTCAGACGCTCTGCGCTATTACGTCGCTGGCTGGCATCGCGTGGCGCAAGAATGCCTTCGCGTGAACAACTGCAGAGAATATGGGATGAGGTAGCTTTGAGCCGCGAAGATGCCCAGGCGCAGTTAGTGCTGGGGAAAATGGTAGTCCGGCGTTTCCGTGGGCGTTTGTATGTATTGCCAGAACGCCGGTCGCTTAAAGATCAAATCCTCTGCTGGGATCCGGCTGAAAAATTAACGCTACCTGACGGTCTGGGCTGTCTGATTGCCGATCATGTTCTCATCGCGCAGGGGGCTGACTGTTTGATCCGCCAGCCACGTGCTGGCGAAAAGATCACTGTGCGTTTTCAGGTGCAGGGATATATCGAAAAAGTCGGACGGGATCGTGCGCGCCAGGCGAAAAAATTGTGGTCTGAGTTAGGTGTGCCGCCATGGGAACGGGGCCGTATCCCTTTGGTTTATTACAATGATCAATTGATGGCAGCCCCGGGTTGGTTTATTACGCGCCAGTCCCGGGCTGAAAATAATGAAGCGCAATGGCGGATCATCTGGTCGGCTGCGTAATAAACGGAAAGAACGGTTTATTTGAGGCGGATGTTATTTGCCCGGGGAGTTGTGATGCAAGTAATGGGAAGAACACTGGCAGGGATAGTGGCATCGATGCTGATCAATTTGCCTGCTCTGGCGGGGGGAAATGTGGTTGACGGGCAGTCTAAATCAGCCAGCTGCTCGGCATGTCACGGCGCAACGGGTAAAGCCATGAATTCGATTTATCCTAATCTGGCAGGGCAAAATGCAGATTATCTGGCGCTTTCACTGCATGCTTACAAGAAGGGTGAGAGAAGTGGCGGGCAGGCGGGTGTGATGCAGGCTTTTAGTGCGTCATTATCCGATCAGGATATCAGTGATTTGGCAGCGTATTACGCCAGTCTGACGTCGTTGAAATGATATTGCCTCAGAAATGCAAACGGGCAATCCTGAGATTGCCCGTTAGGTAACTGACGTCGGTTGTCGCTATTCGGCACTGACGACAACGGTGCCAATTTCCGGATGGCTAAAGCTTTCAATGTGATCCAGACGCAGATCTCGTTGTTCGCCGTTCGCCTCAACCACCAGATATTCCACTTTCTTACGCATTAACAAATCGTTGGCTTTAGCCTCAACGACTTCTCCGCTACGCATCTTCAGCGTCAAAACCAGGTGATGCTGGCAGGCGAGCTCGAGATTATCGTAGTCATCACAATTGATGGGTTTGTACTCATCATTCATCGACATAATCGCTCACCAATAAGTTAGCGGCGGCGTAGGCCGCCTGGTCCCTAACGGAAGACGGAAGTTCAGCATTTGCTGCGACTTCGTCCAATGCTTTCAATACACAGCCCAACGCATCGGGCACATATCCGAGATCACCGCTGGCAATTTCAGAATATCTACGGCGTACCAACTCACAGTATTGTTGCATAAGTTCTCCCTAAAAAGCGTATCCCTCTGAGGAAAGCGCAGAAAGATAAGCTCTCAGTATTTAACGACTATAGCACAGGAGAGTGTGAGTTATTAGCAGGCCTGTAAAGGTAAATCGTTTGCGTAAAGCCTTTATTGCGGATGACCATCGGGGGAAAACTGGCCGCAGCAGGATGCTTTCAAGTACACTGTGCGTCTATTATCAAGGGGTTTACCATGGCGTTAAAAGCAACCATTTATAAAGCAGCGGTCAATATCGCTGATATGGATCGTAATTTCTTTCATGACGCCAGCCTGACTCTGGCACAGCATCCTTCCGAAACAGAACAACGCATGATGCTGCGTCTGCTGGCATGGATTTACCATGCCGACGAACGACTGACTTTTACCCGCGGATTAAGCGCCGAAGATGAGCCGGAAATCTGGCGTAAAAACGACCATAACGGCATCGAATTATGGGTCGAATTAGGACTACCTGATGAGAAGCGTCTGAAAAAAGCCTGTAACCAATCGCGTGAGGTGGTCCTTTATGCGTATGGTGAGCGTGCTGCGAAAGTCTGGTGGTCGCAAATCGAGGGGAAAGTCAGAGGTTTTGAGAACCTGCGTATCCGTTATTTAGAAGATGAGTTGCTGAATCAATTGACTGCTTTTGGCAGCCGTACCATGAACTTACAGGCCACATTGCAGGACGGAACTATTTGGCTTTCTGATGCTCAGAGTAATTTGGAAATTCATTTTTCTGAATGGAAAGAGTCTGTCATAAAAGAAGCCAGGTAATCAGCGTGCTAATCCTTTCAGGAAAACTGGAAATACCTGACAGCGAAATCGAATTAACGGCGATCCGCGCTCAGGGCAACGGCGGTCAGAACGTCAATAAAACATCAACGGCTATCCATTTACGCTTTGATATTAAAGCGTCGAGTTTGCCAGAATATTACAAAGAGCGCTTACTGGCTTTTAATCATCATTCCGTTACTGCCGACGGTTGGGTCATTATCAAAGCCCAGGAATACCGGAGTCAGGAGATGAATCGCGAAGCCGCTCTGGCCCGGTTGGGGGCACTGATTTCACAGGCGATGGTAGTAGAAAAACCGCGCCGCGCGACGAAGCCGACTCGTGGGTCTAAAATTCGTCGGGTTGAAAGTAAAGTTCGCAAGGGTGCGACAAAAGCATTACGGGGCAAAATACGTTAGCCCTAACTTCGTGCTGCAGGACAATTTTTATCGCGGCACTGTAGAAAAGCAGTAGGGGAGAAACTGTGAAAAAAATCATCATTAGTGCAGTGCTGGCGCTCGGGGCGCTGTCACTCTTCGGTTGCCATACCGCCGCCTTTAATCATGAAAAACCTTTGCAGGCTATGCAGCAGAGTTACAGTGGCGTGTTGCCGTGCGCAGATTGCAGTGGCCTGAAGACGTCATTATTCCTGGATCAGGATGGGACTTACATCCTTCAGGAGGAATATCAGGGCGGCAAAGAGGGCGATCAGGTGTTTGCCAGCTACGGACGCTGGGCCCGCACTGCGGATAAACTGGTGCTGACGGACAGCCAGGGCGAGAAACGTTATTTCCATCCGAAAGATGAAAATCTGGAAATGTTGGATCAAAGCGGTGAGCCGATTACGTCCACATTCAACTATACGTTGACGCCGGTGCAGCAGAATTTGCCGAAAACGCCAATGGCACTGAGCGGAATGATGCAATACAGCGCCGATGCTGCTTCCTTTAAAGATTGTGCGACAGGCAACATATTCCCGATGTCGGCAAATAAATCGCTGGAAGAAGGGTATCTTGCCTCGCGTAAAACCCCCAATCAGCTGGTCTTCCTTTCTATGGACGGGCATTTCATGACAGAGCCGTCAATGGAAGAAGGGCAGGTGCAAAAGGCTGTGGTTGCAGATAAAAACGTACGGTTTGATGCAACGAAGTCCTGCCCGTAAAAGCGATTAGGCTCAGGCGGAATAGCACAAATAAAAATGCCCGCATTACGCGGGCATTTTTATGGACAAATGATCATCAGCGGATCTTAACGCGGGATCTGGCTCAGCAGATATTCCACGATATCGCTTTGTTTGATCATCTGTTTTTCGCCAGTGCGACGGTTTTTGTATTCCAGCTCTTCAGCATCCAGATTACGATCACCAATCACCACCTGATGCGGCACACCGATCAGTTCCATGTCCGCGAACATGACGCCCGGACGTTCTTTACGATCGTCGAGGATCACATCGATACCGTGTGAACGCAGTTCTTTATACAGCGCTTCTGCCGCATCTTTCACACGGAAAGATTTGTGCATGTTCATTGGCAGGATAGCGACCTGGAACGGCGCGATAGCATCCGGCCAGATAATACCGCGGTCATCGTGGTTTTGTTCAATCGCCGCAGCGACCACACGAGTCACACCAATACCGTAACAACCCATGGTCATCAACTGGTTACGGCCATCCTCGCCCTGAACGGTAGCATTCATCGCTTCGGAATATTTGGTTCCCAGCTGGAAGATATGACCAACTTCGATACCGCGTTTAATGACCAGCGTTCCCTGACCATCAGGGCTTGGATCACCGGCTACCACATTACGGATATCGGCTACTTCTGGCAGCGCAGCATCGCGATCCCAGTTAATTCCGAAATAGTGTTTACCGTCGATGTTAGCGCCTGCGCTGAAATCGCTCATTGCAGCAACAGTACGATCCGCGACGATTGGCATTGGCAGATTAACCGGACCGAGTGAACCCGGGCCAGCCGCGACGATCTCACGAATCTCTGCTTCCGTTGCAAATGTTAGTGGTGCAGCAACTTGCGGCAGCTTCTCGGCTTTGATTTCGTTCAGCTCATGATCACCACGAACCAGCAAAGCAACCAGTTTATGACCGCTTTCCGCTGCTGCATGAACCATCAGAGTTTTCACCGTTTTCTCAATCGGAACCTGGAACTGTTCTGTCAGTTCAGCGATAGTTTTTGCGTCCGGCGTTTCGACAATTCGCATTTCTTCTGTTGCTGCAGCACGTGGCGTTGCGGGTGCCAGCGCTTCTGCGAATTCGATATTAGCGGCGAAATCAGAAGAATCAGAGAATACGACATCATCTTCACCGCTCTGTGCCAGCACCTGAAATTCGTGAGAGGCGCTGCCGCCGATAGAACCGGTATCCGCCAGCACGGCACGGAAATCCAGACCCATACGGTTGAAAATCTGACTGTAGGCCGCGTACATCGCGTCATAAGTTTCCTGCAAAGATTCCTGCGTCGTATGGAATGAGTAGGCATCTTTCATCAGGAATTCACGGGAACGCATTACACCAAAACGCGGGCGAACTTCGTCACGGAATTTAGTCTGGATCTGGAAGAAATTCAGTGGCAGCTGCTTGTATGAGCTGACTTCATTACGGATCAGGTCAGTGATCACTTCTTCATGGGTTGGACCCAGTACGAACGGGCGCTCGCCACGATCAACGAAACGTAACAATTCCGGACCATATTGCTCCCAACGTCCGCTCTCCTGCCACAAATCAGCGGGCTGGACTACCGGCATCGACACTTCAATGGCGTTCGCGTTGTTCATTTCTTCGCGTACGATGTTTTCAACTTTCTTGAGAACACGTAAGCCGGTCGGCAGCCAGGTATACAGGCCTGAGGCCAGTTTACGGATCATCCCTGCGCGCAGCATCAGCTGGTGGCTGATAACTTCCGCGTCGGCTGGCGTCTCTTTCAGTGTAGAGAGCAGATATTGAGTAGTACGCATGATGTGTTGGTTCCGTTAGCACTGCAAATTGCAATCGGGCTGCCATGGGCAGCCAAAACGTGAAAAGTGGCTTAGTTTACCAGCGAGTTGCTATTGTCAAAAGAGAGGCAGAGGAAATTTAGTCTTTGTCGAGGGACAATACCTGATTCACAGAGCCTGTGACCCGCCAGCGGACATTAAACTCGAGTAAACGAACGGCATAATCGCGCGCTGTGGCTTCACCTTTGCGATAAGCCGGACGGGGATCCTGTCCTAAAACCTGCGTGATGAAGCGGCGCAGATGCGGGTATTGCCTCGCATGCTCAGCCAGCTGCTGTTCAGCCTGTGGTAAAAATTCTACCGGCATATCGGCATCAGGTGCGTGCTGAGCAAAACCGGCGTGTGCATCAGGATGGCTTTCCGCAAAGGGAAGATACGGCTTAATGTCCACAACAGGTGTGCCATCCACTAAATCCAGACTGCCAAGCTGCAGAATGACATTCTGACCCTGACAGCGAATCCCTTTCAGTTCAACCAGAGACATCCCGAGCGGATTAGGCCGGAAGGTTGAACGGGTGGCAAATACACCGGTACGCACATTCCCGCCCAAACGTGGTGGGCGAACTGTCGGACGCCAGCCGCTTTCCATCGTCTGATGGAAAATAAACATCACCCATAAATGGCTGAAGTCTTCCAGCCCGCGAACAGCTTCGGGCTGGTTATAAGGCGGATGCAGATGTAATTCGCCGCCACCATCCTGGATCAATCCGGGCTGGCGCGGAACAGCAAACTTCTCTTTATAGGGCGAGTGAATGATCCCTATTTGCTCAAAAGAAAATGAGGTCATTTAAACGTGACGTTCAGGGCGGAACCCTGACAAATCGCCTGCTGGAAGCAGCCTGGTACGCCGCTGATAATCTGGCACTGATGTAACAATACGGCATTGGCCTTCATGTAGGATGCACGGGTCAGCATTCTTTTCCGTGCAGTAGCCAGACTCGGTGGCGCATCATTTTGAGCGCTCTGGCAAGATTCGCCGGAGACTTCGCCCAGATCACGGAATGGAGTTCCGACTAAAGCTTCTGCATCTTTATAGAGCTTTACAGGAGCGGGGCGTACTGGTGCCGGCTTTGGTTTGACAGGTTTTGGTTCTTCTTTTACAACAGGCGCAGGGGGGGTTGGCTGTGTGTGTTGAGTCAGGGAACAACCCGCCAGCAAAAGTGCCGACAAACAGAGAGGTAAAGCACGCATGGTATATCCTCTGCTTTTTAATATGTTTACAGGAAAGAATGTGGCGTTATTGAACCAAGGTATTGAGAAAATAACAAGGCGGGCATAAGCCCGCCTTGTTATTTATTTATGAAAAGATGTATTTGCGAGTCTACTATCTTAGAAACGAATACTCAGGAAAAATGTAGGGTTCCTGATTTCGGGCAATTACCAACCTTTCACTGCGCCACCGTTGAAGATTTTATTCGCTGCAGCGTTCACTTCATCAGACTGGTAAGCCTGAACGAATTTCTTCACGTTTTCAGCATCTTTGTTATCTTCACGTGCAACGATCAGGTTCACGTATGGAGATTCTTTATCTTCTACGAAGATACCGTCTTTCTCTGGCGTCAGGTTGATCTGGCTGGCGTAAGTGGTGTTGATTACGGCCAGAGCGATTTTCGCATCATCCAGTGAACGTGGCAGTTGTGGTGCTTCGAGTTCGACCAGTTTCAGATTTTTAGGGTTCTCAGTCACATCCAGAACTGTCGGTAACAGACCAACACCGTCTTTCAGTTTGATCAGACCTTGTTTTTGCAGCAGCAGCAGAGAACGGCCGAGATTAGTCGGGTCGTTTGGCAGCGCAACCTGGTCGCCATCTTTCAGCTCATCAATAGATTTGATTTTCTTAGAGTAACCGGCGATTGGGTAAACGAACGTGTTACCCACCGGGACCAGTTTGTAACCGCGATCTTTGATCTGCTGATCAAGATAAGGTTTATGCTGGAAGGCGTTAACATCGATATCACCTTTGCTCAGCGCTTCGTTAGGCAATACATAATCATTGAAAGTCACCAGCTCAACATCAAGACCGTATTTCTCTTTAGCTACTTTCTGTGCAACTTCAGCGACCTGCTGTTCAGAACCTACAATCACACCTACTTTGATGTGATTTGGATCTTGTTCTTTTGGCCCGCAGCCCACTAAAGCCAGCGATCCCAGAAGCGCGCCGACAACTGCAATGGATTTGAATTTGTTAGACATGTCCTTTCCTCAATAAACGGATATAAATCATTCACAGGTAGCTATTACAGCTGTTGTTTCGTTATTTATGTGTGACTGCTTTTACGATGCGGTCGCCACAAAATTGAATTAAATACACCAAAACCACTAGCAGGACTAATACAGTATTCATGACAGTTGCGTCGTAACCGATATAACCGTACTGATAACCGATTTGTCCCAAACCACCGGCACCGACAGCGCCACCCATAGCAGAATAGCCTACAAGAGTGATCAGCGTGATGGTGGCAGCATTGACCAGACCTGGCAGAGCTTCCGGCAATAAGATTTTTCGGATGATCTGCATCGGTGTTGCACCCATTGCGCGGGCGGCTTCCACCAGACCGCTTGGAATTTCCAGCAGGGCATTCTCAACCATGCGGGCAATAAACGGCGCAGCACCCACAGTCAGCGGGACAATCGCTGCCTGCAAACCGATTGAGGTGCCGACAATCATACGCGTGAAGGGAATCATCCATACCAGCAAGATAATAAAAGGAATGGAACGGAAAATGTTAACCAGCGCCGACATCACGCGATAGACATTTTTATTCTCTGCAATCTGACCCGGACGGGTGACGTACAGCAGTACGCCGAAAGGCAAACCTAACACAAAACCAAAGAGGCCAGAGGTTAGCGTCATGATGACCGTTTCCCAGATTCCGCGGCCCATTAACCACATCATTGCCTCAGACATAACCCAGTACCTCTACTTTCACCTGATTCTCATGCAGGAACTGAATTGCCGCCTGAGTATTTTCTTCTGAACCGTGCATTTCTGTCAGCATAATCCCGAACTTTACACCGCCGGCATAATCCATCTGAGCACTGATAATATTATTGTTGATGTCAAAGCGACGGACTGCTTCGGAAAGCAGCGGGGCATCAACGGACTGACCGGTAAATTCCAGGCGCAGTAAAGGAACGCGACCCGTTTCAGGCTGAGGTACCAGACGCACGGCGTAATCTTCCGGAATATCCAGGTGCAACGTTGACTGAATAAATTGCTGTGCAAGCGGAGTCTTAGGATGTGAGAACATCTCACTTACTTTATCCTGCTCAATCAGTTTGCCATCGCTGATCACAGCAACTTGATCGCAAATGCGTTTTACGACGTCCATCTCATGGGTGATCAGCAGAATCGTGAGACCCAGACGACGGTTGATATCTTTTAGTAATTCCAGGATTGCGCGGGTGGTAGCTGGATCCAGTGCACTGGTAGCTTCATCACACAGCAATACTTTTGGATTACTGGCCAGCGCACGGGCAATGGCTACGCGTTGTTTTTGTCCACCGGAAAGATTCGCCGGGTAGGCATCATGCTTATCTTCCAGCCCGACCAGGCTCAGCAGCTCGGAAACTCGTTTCTTAATATCGGCTGAAGAAAGATTGTCGAGTTCGAGTGGCAGGGCAACGTTGCCAAAAACGGTGCGAGAGGACAGCAGGTTAAAGTGCTGGAAAATCATGCCAATCTGGCGGCGTGCGCGGGTCAGCGCTTTCTCTGAGAAGGACATCAGATCCTGACCATCGACCAACACCTGGCCTTTAGTCGGGCGCTCCAGCAAATTGACGCAGCGTATTAAGGTACTTTTCCCCGCGCCGGAAGAACCGATTACGCCATAAATTTGTCCGGCAGGGACGTGAAGACTCACGTCAGAGAGCGCGACGATCTGGCGCGAACCCTGCAGGAAAATCTTGGTGATGTTAGAAAGTTTAATCATATTATTTTTTATTCTGTCTTTTTGCCGTGACGTGGTGAATTTAACTCTGCGGAGGTCTTCCCCGTAGCATGTCGTGGATGCTAAGGCGTCTAGACGTCTAAGTCAACCAGGTTAGCATTCTCACAAGCATTGAAAACATGCGATACTGGCGCCGTTAATCAGCCATCAGGAGCAAATTCGTGGCACAACCTGTTTCAGCAATCTTTCTCGACCGTGATGGCACTTTGAATGTCGATCATGGTTATGTACATGAAATCGATAACTTCCAGTTTATCGACGGTGTAATCGATGTTTGTCTTAAATTAAAAGAGATGGGCTTTTTACTGGTGCTGGTCACCAATCAGTCCGGTATAGCACGCGGCAAATTTACTGAAGATCAGTTTCTGACTCTGACCGAGTGGATGGACTGGTCGCTTGCCGATCGTGGCGTGGATCTCGACGGTATCTATTTTTGTCCGCATCATCCTGAAGGCTTGGTTAAGGAGTTTACACAAGCCTGTGATTGCCGTAAGCCGCAACCTGGGATGTTTTTGACGGCCAAAGAAGAACTAGGCATTGATATGGCCTCTTCTTATATGGTGGGCGACAAACTGGAAGATATGCAGGCAGCTGCTGCTGCAGGAGTGGGGCATAAGATTTTAGTTCGTACCGGCAAACCCGTAACCCCGGAAAGTGAAAGTGCTGCGGATGCGGTACTGGAAAGCCTTGCTGCATTGCCTTCCTTTATAGCAAAAGGGCAGAAATAACGGCTTCTGGACAAAAAAACGGCAAACGAAATAAAACTGTATTTATTCGCTTGCCATTAAAATCCAACTCCCTATAATGCCGCTCCATCGACAGGGAACAACGTGAACAACATCACGAAGTGACCGGGTCGGAAAGATTAAAAACAGCGGCAACCGGATAAAATAAACGGTTGACACTGAATGAGGAA